>CAYLZU010000179.1:2819-6623 GCA_964388005.1 uncultured Burkholderiaceae bacterium | reverse complement strand
GCTGCACTCGTACAGCAAGCGCATCGTCGATGCCGAGCGCATGCGCGAGCTCTGATCCATGCCGCCGGCATGCGGCTCCGCCGCGCCCCCGGCACCGCGCGAACAGGCTCTGGCCCAGGCACGCCGCTGCGGTTTACGCTGGCGGCAGCCCGAGCAGAGATCGCGGGCACAGGGAGAGGGCGATGCCGGACACCGTGCGCAAGGTGCACTACTACACGACCTCGGTCCCTGACCGGCCGGGGCAGACGTTCAAGGTGCTGGCGGCGCTCGTCAGCGGCGGCGTCAACCTGCTCGCCTGCTCCGGCACCACCCGCGGCCGCCGGGCGCAGATCGACGTCGTGCCGGACGACACCCGCGCCTTCGCCGCGGCGGCGAAGAAGGCAGGATTCGCCTTCAGCGAAAAGAAGTCCGGCTTCCTGATCCAGGGCGACGACCGGCCGGGCGCGCTCGCCGATCACCTGAAGGCGCTCGCCGAGGCGGGCATCAACGTCGTCGCCGTCGACGGCTTGTCCGCCGGCAGCGGCCGTTGGGGCGCAATCGTCTGGGTCGGCGACGCCGATGTCCGTCGCGCCGGCCGCCTGCTGCGGGCCAAGGCCGCATAGAGCAGCCGGCTTCGCGCCCCGGGGCCGGTTTGGCGCCGCACTGAGGCGAGGGCGGGCGGACTCGGCCCGTGTGCCGCTCGCCACCGCGGTTGCGAGCGGCGGCGTCGCCGCGCGGCTCCGTCGGAAGCGAGGCGAGGAAGGGACAGCGGCCCACCCCATCGCGCCAGCGGCGGCGTCGCCGCGCGGCTTCGTCAGAAGCGCATCTGGATTCCGGCGCCGGCGGCCCATGCGCTGCCGCGATCTTCGGCCGCGCTCGGGCGCGGCCAGAAGCGGCCAACCAGCACTTCGAGCAGCAGCCATTCGCGATAGACCGGCTGCTCCCAGCGCGCGCGCAGGCCGTACTGGGTGACGCCGACGCCGATTCCCGTCTGGCCGTCGATCAGCGCTTCCAAAGACAACTGCCGCGGCGCGCCGAAGCTTCGATGCAGCCCGAGGCTGCTGCCCCAGAGCATGCCCTCGTTCTCGCTGGCCCAGGTCGCCGCCGATTCCCAGCGCAGCGTCAAATCCGGGCGCAGCAGGTGGCCGAGCTTCAGCGATGTCGTCGAGCCGTAGCCGTCGCGGACGGTCCAGAACAGCGTCTCGCGAAACTCGACCGCCGATCGATCGTCGATGTCCCAGAGCTTCGTGTAGCGCGCCTGCGCATAGGGCTTCAACCCGCCGCGGAAGCCGGCACGCAGCGACACCGCCCTGGCGACATTGGCGCCGAGGCCGGCGAAGAACGACTGGTCGTCCCGCGTCTCCGGCAGCAATAGCTGGTCGCGGGTGAAAGTCTGCGGACGGTCGCTGACGACCTCGCGTTCGTTGTCGCGGCCGAGAAAGAGGAAGCCGCCGACATGCTCGAGGTTGGGCAGGCGCACCCGCACGCCGAAGCGCGTCAGCCAGTCGAACCCTTCGTCCTGGCGCCAGGTCGCGCGCAAGGCGATGCGGCCGGCGACGCGGCCGCCCTGCTCGAAAGGAATGTCGCCGAACCAGCTGTCGACCTCGCGCGCCAGCCACTCGACCGCATCGCGGATCTCCTCGCGCGCTTCGTCGATCAGTTCCTTCTCGGGACCTTCCGCTGCCGGTGCCGGTGCCTCGGCGCCGACGGCGATCAATGGCAGCCCGACGAACACACAGGCGAGTATCGGGCGCAACATGATGCGGAGTGCGAAGCAGCCATCGGCGCCGCCCGCTGCACGCGGCGGCGCGACGGGCGGCCGGGCCACGGCGGCGGCGATGGCATCGCGCCGGCATCGCCGCCGGGGCGCATCGATTATGCCGGCCCCCGAGGCAGGGCCCGCCGGCGGCGCGGCATCGCCGGCGCCGGTGCCAGAATCGGGCCGTCAGGAGACTGCCGGCGCCGCGCGCACAGCGGCTTCACCGGCATGCGGCACAAGGGGGGCACTTGAACGCTTCGGCGATCCGCTCGATCGCGGCAAGGCAGATCCTCGACTCGCGCGGCAGGCCGACGGTCGAGGTCGACGTGCATCTTGCCGACGGCAGTTCCGGCCGTGCCTCGGTGCCGTCGGGCGCGTCCACCGGCACCCACGAGGCGCACGAACTGCGCGACGGCGGCCCGCAGTACGAAGGGCGCGGCGTCGGCCGAGCGGTGGCGAACGTCAACGGCGAGATCGCCGGCGTGCTCGCCGGCCGCGACGCCTGCGAACAGCGGGCGATCGATCGCTGCCTGCTCGAGCTCGACGGCTCGCCAGGGCTCGAGCGTCTCGGCGCCAATGCGGTGCTGGGCGTTTCGCTGGCGGCCTGTCGGGCGGCGGCGGCGCATCGCCGACTGCCGCTGTACGCGCACATCGCCGAACTGGCCGGCAGCCGCGAGATCACGATGCCGATGCCGATGGTCAACATCCTGTCCGGCGGACTGCATGCCGGACGCGGCATGGACGTGCAGGACTTCCTCGTGATCCCGGCCGCCGCGACGTCGATTGCCGAGGCGATCGAGCTCGCCGGCCGCGTGCGCAGCGCCGCCGCGCGGGTCATGGAGCGCCGCGGCCTGCCGACGCTGCTGGCCGACGAAGGGGGACTGAGCCCGGCGCTGGCGAGCGGGCGCGAGGCGCTGGCACTGCTCGTCGAATCGATCGATGCCGCCGGCCTGCGGCCGGCGGTGGAGGCGGCGATCGCGATCGACGTCGCCGCCACCGCGCTTTGGGATCGCGGCGCCGGCGCCTATCGCCTGGCGCGCGAGGGGCGGATGGCGGGAAGCGGGGAGATGATCGCGATGGCCGAGGACTGGGTGCGCGAGTTTCCGGTCGTCTCGATCGAGGACGCGCTCGACGAGGAGGACTGGCCGGGCTGGAAGCGCCTCACCGAAAGGCTCGGCGAGCGGATCCGGCTGGTTGGCGACGACCTGTTCACCACCAACCTCGGCAGGGTGCGGCGCGGTATCGGGCAGGGCGTGGCCAACGGTGTCCTGGTCAAGCCGAACCAGAACGGCACGCTGACCGGCACCCTCGACGTCATTGCCGCCGCCCGCGCCGCAGGCTATGCGCCGGTCGTCTCCGCGCGCTCCGGCGAGACCGAGGATCCGTTCATCGCCGATCTCGCGGTCGGCACCGCGGCGGGACAGATCAAGATCGGCTCGGTGCGTTGCGGCGAGCGGCTGGCCAAGTACAACCAGCTGCTGCGCATCGAGGAGGAAAGCCGCGCCCCCTTCGCCGGCATGGCGGCGATCCGATTGTGAGCGCAGCTCCGCCGGCCGCCGCGCCCGACACCTTGCTGTCGGGCTTTCTCGTTGCCCATGGCTTCGTCGCCGAACGGCAGGGCGGGGTCCGGTTCACGCCGCTCGCCGGCGGCGTGTCGTCGGACATCTGGCGCGTCGACCTGCCCGATGGAAGGACGATCTGCATCAAGCGGGCGCTGCCGAAGCTGAAGGTGGCCGCCGACTGGACCGCGCCGGTGTCGCGCAACGCCTTCGAGTGGGCGTGGATCGGGTTCGCGGCGCGGCAGGTTCCGGACGCGGTGCCGCGGCCGCTGGCGCACGATCCCGGCGCCGGCCTGTTCGCGATGGAGTTCCTCGCCCCGGACCGGCACCCGGTGTGGAAGCAGCAACTGCTCGCGGGCCGCGTCGAGCCGGACACCGCCGCCGCCGTGGGTCGCGTTCTCGGGACGCTGCATCGGGCCAGCAGCGGCGACGCCCAGGTCGCGCGCGACTTCGACACCGGCGCCAACTTCCACGCGCTGCGGCTGGAGAACATGCTTTACGGGCCGC
>CAYLZU010000179.1:0-2809 GCA_964388005.1 uncultured Burkholderiaceae bacterium | reverse complement strand
TCTGCTGGCCACCGCTAGGGTGCATCCGGCGCTGGCGCCGGCGCTCGAGGCGCTGGCGCGGCGCACGGCGGCAACGCGCGTCGCGCTCGTGCACGGCGACGTCAGCCCGAAGAACATCCTCGTCGGCCGGCGCGGGCCGGTGTTCCTCGACGCCGAGTGCGCCTGGTATGGCGACCCGGCCTTCGACATCGCCTTCTGCCTGAACCACCTGCTGCTCAAGTGCCTGGTCCGGCCGGCCGACAGGCTCGCGTTGCGCCGTTCGTTCGAGGCCTTCGTCGACGCCTACTTCGCCACGGCCGCCTTCGAACCGCGCCCGGCGCTCGAAGCGCGGGCGGCGAGCCTGCTGCCGGGCCTTCTCCTGGCGCGCGTCGACGGCAAGTCGCCGGTCGAGTACCTGACCGATCGGGGCGACCGCGAACTCGTCCGCCGGGTGGCGGCGCCACTCATTCTGCGGCCGCCGTCGCGGCTGGCCGAGGTGCTGGAACGCTGGCACGCGGCGCTGGCGGCCGGCGGCTGAACCGGCGCCAGCCCGGTCGCCGGCATCGTCCGGCAGGGGCGCAGGACATGACGTGCATCAACTAAATCGGTACTCGGATACCGATATTATCGACCCTCGCCGGCCGCCGCCCGCGCAGGCCGAACCGGAGGACTCCCATGACCGCATCCGTCGCCGCGCCGCCGATCGCCATCCGCCCTCTCGCCCCGCGCGATCTCGATGCGGTGGTCGCCATCGACCAGGCGATCGAGGGCCGGCCGCGCCGGGCCTACATCCAGCGCCGGCTCGAGGCGGCGCTGCGCGAGCCTGCGCGGCACGTCCAGTTCGCCGCCGAAGACGGCCGCGGCCTGGCCGGCTACCTGCTGGCGCGGCTGCTGCGCGGCGAGTTCGGCCGCGCCCAGAGCGGCCTGCGCATTGAACTGATCGGCGTGCGTCGCGAGTCGCAGCGCCACGGCGTCGGCCGGCGTCTGCTCGACGCGCTGCTCGACCACGCCCGGCGCGGCGGCGTGGCCGAGCTGCGGACCGCGGCCCGCTGGAACGACCACGCCATGCTGCGCTGGTTCGACGCCATGGGTTTCGAGCTGTCGGCCGACCGCATCGTCGACTGCCCGGTCGGCGACGGCGCCTACAAGCCCGAGCGCGACGATCCCGCCGCCGCGATGCCGGCGCACGGCGACGCCAACGACTACAGCGCGCCGGCCGGCAATGACTACGAGAAGCTGGCCCGCGACAGCGCCGACCTGCGCTCGATGGTGGCCTCCGACCTGCCGGCGATCGTGCGCATCGACCGGCTGCTCACCGGCCGCGACCGCACCGACTACATGCGGGCCCAGCTCGCCGAGGCGCTCGACGACTCCGCCATCCGGGTGTCGCTGGTGGCCCGCCTCGACGACACCGTGGTCGGCTACCTGATGGCGCGCACCGACCTCGGCGACTTCGGCCGCGCCGAGCCGGTGGCCGTCATCGACACCATCGGCGTCGACGCCGAGTACGCGCACCGCGGCGTCGGCCACGCGCTGATGTCGCAGCTGATGGTCAACCTCGGCGCCTTGCGGGTCGATCGGGTCGAGACCATCGTCGCCCCGCGCGACCTCGATCTGCTGCGCTTCCTCTACGGCTGCGGCTTCGCGCCGTCGCAGCGGCTGGCCTTCGCTCGCGCCGTGCGCTGATGGAGTTGCCCGACCGGAGCGCGGTGCTCGACGCCCTGCGCGGCGTCGACGACCCCGAGGCGGGGATGAACATCGTCGACCTCGGCCTCGTCTACGCGGTGCGGACCAGCGACGGCCGCATCGACGTCGACATGACGATGACCACGCCCGCCTGTCCGGTGACCGAGACCCTGGTCGCGGGGGCGCGGCAGGCCATCACCGCGATCGCGCCGGCCGGTACCGCGGTCGGCGACCACGGCCGTGGCCACGGCATAGCGCATCACCAACGCAGTGCAGATGCCCAGCACCACGACCGCCGCCAGCAGCGCGGCCCAGCGCCGGCGGTGGCGCAGCCCGGCCAGGTGTTCACGAAAGGGATGCAGGTTGCCTCCAGATGCGGCTCAACGGCGGCCGTCCTGCTTGGCGGCAAAGGCCGCGATCTGTTCCAGGCTGACGGCCCCGGTTTTCTCTACATCGATGGCGTCGAAGTTGCTATAGACCCTGGGCATGCCGGCCTTGGCCTCGTTGCGGCTGAGCTTGCCATCGGCGTTGGTGTCGGCTGCGGTGAAGCGCTTCTGCAAATCGGCACGCATTTTTTCCTGGCGTGCCGAATCGGCGCCCTGAGCGGCGACGTTGGAAGTGACGCAGGCGGTTGCCAGCAGCGCAGCCGCAAAGCGAAGGAAGGCGGAAGAGGAAAAGTTGGGTTTCATCAAAGTCTCTCGTTGGGTGGTCATTCAGGGTGCTGCACCATGGGCCAGGGAAATGCAGGCACTCGGTGTTGGAAACGTCGCTTGGGGTTGGGTCGTCGAGGCTTTGGCGATTTCAGCTTGATCCCTCCCTTGTCGTCGCGCTCTTGCGTGCGCCCGGCGGCGCGAACAATGCGCGGCAGATGTCTAACGCACCGCGTGCGTCACGCAGATCGCGCGCCAAATTGATCCACTCGTGGAAGGCGATGCGCAGCGGGTTGTATGCCAACAGTGGCGTGGTCAGGCCATATCTCGGCGGCACATCGGCGCGCTCTTCCACGTAGGTACCGAACAGGCGGTCGAAGACCATCAGAACGCCGCCGTAGTTGCAGTCCAGATACTCCGGGTTGCTGCCGTGATGCACACGGTGGTTCGACGGTGTGTTGAACCAGCGCTCAAATGTCCTGCCCAGCTTGGGG
>CAYLZU010000178.1:0-6629 GCA_964388005.1 uncultured Burkholderiaceae bacterium | reverse complement strand
TGAAACGCAGCAAGAATCGCAGCCCTGAAGGAAGGCTTCTCAAGGGGAACTTCGGACTAGGGGCGAGTACCTTCCGGGAAACTACGGGGGAGGCTATGGGCGGGCCTCGGCCGATGCAATACCGCGACCGGATAGGGGCAGCGTCGAGGCCGTGAACGAGTCCGCTGCGCGTCACGATCAGGAGTCTGCGGCTTGCCGCCGGCGTCCTGCGTGCGGCTGCGCTGCCCGGCACGGCCCCGGAATGGTTCCGAGACTGCCTGACCGGTCGCGACGATTCCTTCACCGCCTTTTCGGCCCTCGCTTTGCGGCATTGTTGGCGGCGATGGCGCTGGCCGCGGTGGCCGCCGCGGCTTCGCTTCCGGCGACGCAGGAGCTCACGAGCGCGCGCTTCGTCGCCCCCGATGCGGCCGACCCGGCCGGCGAAACCGTGCGGCTGCCGCACTACTGGCGCAATCGTTCGAGCGCTCCGGTCACGGCCCGCTATCGGCTGCAGTTCGACGTACCCGCCGGGGTGACCGAGTTCGCGGTCCGCATCGCCGGCACCAACTATCCGTTCGAGGCCATGGTCAACGGCCGCCATGCGCACGAGAACGGCGGCCCGATGTCGCCGCCGGTGCCCTTGTCGAGCTGGCGCGGAGCGCCGACGTTCCGCATCCCGGTCGACCTGCTGCGGCCCGGCAGCAACGAGCTGGAACTGCTGGTCTTCGCCAGCCGCCCCGGCATCTACGCGCTGGGGCAGTTCAGCGTCGGCACGGGGCAGGAGATCGCGGCGCTCGAGTTGCGCGGCTGGCTGCTGCACAACGTGCTGCCGCTCGTCATCGCCGCCACGCTCGGCGTCGTCGGCCTGCTGTCGCTCGCTCTGTGGCGCGGGCGCGGCGACTACGCGCCCGCCTTCTGGCTCGGCGCCGGGACGCTGCTGTGGTCGGTGCAGAACATCCTGATCCAGCTGCCGATCCGCATCCTGCCGCCG
This sequence comes from uncultured Burkholderiaceae bacterium, assembly GCA_964388005.1. Classification (GTDB taxonomy): domain Bacteria; phylum Pseudomonadota; class Gammaproteobacteria; order Burkholderiales; family Burkholderiaceae_F; genus JADJWR01. Next base: position 5,659 of record CAYLZU010000178.1, on the reverse strand, counting down.
CCGCACTTCGGCGTCCTGTACATCAGCCTGTATGCCTGGTACCCGCTGATCCTGTCGATCTTCTTCCTGCGCTTCGCCGAACAGCGATCGGTGCTGTTCGAGCGCATCGCCCTGGGCGTGATGGCGCTGGCGATGCCGCTGCTGTATGCCGCCGAAGCCGCCGGCCACTTCAATCTCGGCTCGGCGGTGCTGCGCGGCCTGGTGTTGGTGTTCATCCTGATCGCGCTCGCTGCCGTCTTCCGCTACGCGCTGCGCACGCGTGGCGTCAAGGGCAAGCTGCTGTTTGCCGCCGGCGCGCTGTGCGTCGGCGGTGCGCTGCACGACTACGCGCTGAGCTTCACCGACCCCGGCGTGCAGCCGGTCTACCTGACCACCTACGCCGGCGTAGTCCTCGTGCTGCTGGCGGCATGGATGCTGCTCGACCGCTACCAGCAGACCTACAGCGCCTACCGCGACCTGAACGTCGAACTGGAGCGGCGGGTGCAGGACGCGAATGCCGAGCTGCGCGGGCAGCTGGCGCAGACGCAGGCGGCGCGCGAGCAGGCCGAGCAGGCCAGCGTCGCCAAGTCGCGCTTCTTCGCCGCCGCCAGCCACGACCTGCGGCAGCCACTGCACTCGGCGGCGCTGTTCACCTCGGCGCTCGAAGAGCATCTGTCGTCGCCGCAGGCGCAGGAGACGGCGCGCGGCATCCGCGAGTCGATCGCGGCGCTGGAGAGCCTGTTCGACGCCCTGCTCGACCTGTCGCGGCTCGACGCCGGCATCGTCGCCGCGCAGCCGCGCAACGTCGCGCTGCAGGCGCTGTTCGACCGCCTGGCGCGGCAGTTCCACGTCGAGGCGGTCGAGCGCGAACTGCGGCTGCGCTTCGTGCCGACCCGCGCCGTGGTACGCACCGATCCTCTGCTGCTCGAACGGATCCTGACCAACCTGGTCGCCAACGCGCTGCGCTACACGCGCCGCGGCGGCGTGGCGGTCGGCGTGCGCCGCCGCGGCGGCTGCGCGGCGATCACCGTCTGCGATACCGGCATCGGCATCCCCGCCGACAAGCAGGCGCTGGTGTTCGACGAGTTCTATCAGATCGGCAATCCGGGGCGCGACCGCCGCCTCGGCCTCGGGCTCGGCCTGTCGATCGTGCGCCGGCTCGCCGGGCTGCTCGAGCATCCGCTGTCGCTGCGCTCCGTCCCCGGGCGCGGCACCTGCTTCAGCCTCCTCGTCCCCGATGCCGACGGGCCGGCCGATGCCCCGGTCGAGCCGGCGGCGGGCATCGACGACGAGGCGCTGCGCGACGTGCGCGTGCTGGTGGTCGACGACGATCTGATGGTGCGCGACGGCACCTCGGCCCTGCTGCGCCAGTGGCGGGCGCAGCCGCGGACGGCGGCATCGGCAGCCGAGGCCGAACGGGCGATCGACGAAGGCTTCGACCCGCAGTTGCTGATCGTCGACCTCAGGCTCGGCGAAGCCGCCGACGGCATCGACGTCGTCGAGGCGCTGCGCCTGAAGCAGGGCCGCCCGATCCCGGCGCTGCTCGTCTCCGGCGACACCGGCGCGCTCGAGCTGATGCGCGTGCGCTACTCCGGGATCCCGTTCCTGACCAAGCCGGTGGCCCCCGCCAAACTGCGCGGCCTGCTGCGCGGCCTGCTCGACGCCGACGCCGCGCAGGCAACTGCCCGAGGCTGACCGGGAGCTACCGCCGCTCGATCGCGCCGCGCACCGCCACCGGGACGGCGCCGCGGTTGGTCCACATCAGGCAATAGTCGTCGGCAACGTTGGCGCGAAAGGTGCCGCTGGCGCGATCGACGCCCTCTCGCCGCACCGGATAGAGCACCTTGTCGCCGCGGTGGGCGTGGATGTTGAAGTCGACCGCGCCGCTGGCGGTGAAGCGCCAGCGGATCGCTTCGCCGGCGCCGAGCCGCAGGCAGTGCTCGTCGAAGTGCCGCGGCGCCAGTTCGATCGCCAACGGCTCCGGCACTGCCCTCGCTGGCGATGGGAGCAGCAGCGCGATGGCACAGCAGGCCGCGGCGCAACCTGGCATCCGGAGGATCATCGACGCGGGGCGTGAGCGATGGCGAAGTGCTTCGCTGGCGCAGTTTCGTCCGGCCTCAGCGTACTTCAACGTCGCAGGCGGGAAGAAACCTTCGCCAGCTTCCCGGGGTTCGCCGGTCGGCAGCGGAGCCGCACAGAGTTCCATGGCGAGCAGGGCAGGCGCGGGATCGGGGCGCGCGGCAGACTCATCGCCAGCCGGTCGGCCATGCGCGCGGCGGCGCCCGAAGTCGAACTCACCGCTCGACCGAAGCCGCCCGTTCGGCGCCGCCGCATGACCGGCGTTGACCGCCATCAACCGCCGGCGATCGAGCGAACGGCTAGTATCCGCCCCATGCCTGTTCTGTCGCCCTGGGCTCTGGCCCGCCGCGCCGATCGCGGCCGCCGCGCGCTGCTGCTGTTCGTGCTGGCGGCGCTGCTGTACGGCTTCGGCCTGCACGCCGCCCGTGCCTGCGTCGCGCACACGGGGGCAGCACAGGAGCAGGCGGCCGAGGCCAGCCCGTGCCACGGCGAGGCCGCGATCGACATCGCCGAAGGCGCCTGCGAAGTCCACTGCCAGACCGACCTTCAGAGCGGCCGGCTGACGGCCTTCGATCTGCCGGCCGCGGCGCCGATGCCGGTCGCGCCCCTGCCTGCGCTGCCGGCGCCGATGGCGCCGCTGGCGCTCGCCCACGCGCCACCCGCCGGCGTCACTGGCCCACCGCTGCACATCCTGCTGCACCGCCTGTTGCGCTAGACGAGGCGCGGCGATCGCCGCCCGCGCCTGCTGCGCGCGCGCCTTGCGCGCCCAGCATTCCGTCCTGCCGCAGGAGGTCCGATGTCCCACCCGTCTTGTCGCGGACTTCGTCCGCTCGCCGCCCTGGCGCTCGCCCTGGGCGTGGCCGCGTCGTCGGCGCAGCCGCTCGGCGCCAACACGGAGTCGCTGCTCGCCTACGCGCGCCAGAACAACCCCGAGTTCGCCTTCATGCAACGCGAGGCCGAGGCGGCCGAGGCGCGGGTGACGCCGGCCGGAAACCTCCCCGATCCGCTGTTCGCGATGGAACTGCGCGACATCACCCGCGACAACACCGAACCCGCGACGCTCAATCCGTCGAAGGTCGGCAGCACCAAGTACACGCTGCGGCAGATGTTTCCCTGGCCCGGCAAGCGCGATCTCGCCCGCTCGGCCGCCGAGGCCGCCGCCGAGCAGTCGAACCAGGCGGCGCGCGCGACCTGGAACGAGCTGGCGATGAAGCTGAAGATCGCGCAGGCGCGCCGCTGGGAACTGGCGCAGCGGCGCGCGATCGTCGGCGAGATCGACGCGCTGGTGGAGCAGCTCGAATCGATCACCCGCAGCCGCTACGCCGGCGGCCTGGCGGCACAGGCCGATGCGGTGCGGGCGCTGTCCGAACGCTCGATGCTGCGCGGCGAACTGATCTCGCTGCGGACGCAGGCCCGTACCGCCGACGCGCAGGTCAACGCCCTGCTGGCGCGGCCGCCCGACGCGCCGCTTGCCGCACCGGCGGCGCCGCGGCTGCCGGCGCAGGAACCGAAGTACGCGGCGCTGGCCGAGCGGCTGCGCGACCGGAACCCGGAACTCGCGGCCGAGCGCGCCCGCCTCGATGCCGCCGAGCGCTCGCGCGATCTCGCCTACCGCGACCGCTACCCGGACTTTTCGCTCGGCTTCTCGCCGATCCAGCGCGGCACGCGGATCGTCGACTACGACGTGATGTTCGAGATCACCATCCCGCTGCAGCAGGGAACGCGGCGGGCCAGGGAACAGGAGGCGGTGGCGATGGTGGCGGCGGCCAGCGCCCGGCGCGAAGCGGCGCTCGCACGGGCGCTCGGCGAGCTCGGCGCGGCGCTGGCGCAGCTCGCCGGCGCGCGCGAGATGGAGCGGCTCACCGAAACCAGCCTGCTGCCGCAGGCGCGCGTGAACCTGGACGCGGCGCTGGCCGCCTACGAGACCGGCAAGGTCGATCTCGCGACCCTGCTCGAAGCCGAGCGGCAGGTGCGGCAGGCGCGGCTGTCGGTCATCGCCGCGCAGACCGAGGCGCAGATGCGCCTGGCGGAAGTCGAACGACTGATCGGGGAAGACCTATGAGCGGGATCGGCAAGGGCATCGGGCTGGCGGTCCTGGTGGCGATGGCCGCCGGCGCCGGCTACTGGTTCGGCGGCCAGCGCGCTTCGGTCGCGCACGACACCGCGGCCACCGCGCCGGCCGAAGCCGGCAAGGGCGGGCGAAAGATCCTCTACTACCGCAATCCGATGGGGCTGCCGGACACCTCGCCGGTGCCGAAGAAGGACTCGATGGGGATGGACTACATCCCCGTCTACGAAGGCGAGGACGAGGACGCCGGCGGCGGCGTGAAGATCAGCACCGCCAAGGTGCAGAAGCTCGGCGTGCGCAGCGTCGCCGCCGAGCGGCGCGTGCTCGACGCGGTCGTGCGCGCCACCGGGCGGGTCGAGATCGACGAGCGGCGGCTGGTCACGATCGCGCCGAAGTTCGAGGGCTACGTCGAGAGACTGTTCGTCAACGCCACCGGGCAGGCCGTCGCGCGCGGCGCGCCGCTGTTCGAGGCCTACAGTCCCGAACTGCTGGCCACGCAACGCGAGTACGCGATCGCCGCCAAGGGACTGGCCGCGGTGCAGGGCGCCGACGAGGCGACCGTGGCCGGCATGAAGCGGCTGGCGGAGGCGGCGCTGGAGCGGCTGCGCAACTGGGACATCGCCGAAGAGCAGATCGCGCAGCTCGCCGCCGGCGGCTCACCGCAGCGCACCCTCGTCTTCCGCGCCCCGGCCGGCGGCATCGTGCTCGAACGCAAGGCCACCCAGGGCATGCGCTTCATGGCGGGCGAGATGCTCTACCAGATCGCCGACCTGTCGCGCGTGTGGCTGATCGCCGACGTGTTCGAACAGGACATCGGCCGCGTCCAAGTCGGCCAGCGCGCGGGGGCGACGCTGGAGGCGTATCCGGGCAGCCGCTTCGAGGGCCGCGTCAGCTATGTCTATCCGACTCTGAAGGCGGAGACCCGCACCGCTCAGGTTCGCATCGAACTGGCCAATCCCGGCGGCCGCATCAAGCCGTCGATGTACGCGCAGGTCGAACTGCCCGCCGCGGGCGGCACCGTGCTGGCGGTGCCGAACTCGGCGCTGATCGACAGCGGCACGCGGCGCGTCGTGCTCGTCGACCAGGGCGAGGGCCGCTTCGAGCCGCGCGAGGTGAAGACCGGCGCCCGCGGCGACGAGTTCGTCGCCGTCACCGAGGGGCTGAAGGAAGGCGAGCGGGTGGTGGTCGCCGCCAACTTCCTGATCGACGCCGAAAGCAACCTCAAGGCCGCGCTGTCCGGCCTGGTGGGCGGCACCGACACTGCCGGCAAGAAGCAGGTCACGCACAGCGCCGTCGGCACGATCGACGACGTCGATGCGAAGGCCGGCACCCTGCTGATCACCCACGAGCCGGTGCCGAGCCTCGCCTGGCCGCGGATGACGATGGAGTTCGTGCCGGCCAACGAGGCGCTGGCCAGGCAGGCCAAACCCGGCGCGGCGATCGCGTTCGACTTCGTCGAGCGCAAGCCGGGCGAGTGGGTGGTGACGAAGATCGAGGCGCGGAAATGAGCGCCGCGCCGCGATCGCCGTCACC
>CAYLZU010000177.1:0-6646 GCA_964388005.1 uncultured Burkholderiaceae bacterium | reverse complement strand
CGTCGAGTCGCCGCCGATCGAGACCTTCATCGTCGAGGCGCCCGATCCGCACGGCCCCTTCGGCGCCAAGGAGGCGGGCGAAGGGTCGCTGTCGGGCTTCATTCCGGCGCTGACCAACGCCATCGCGGATGCGACCGGACTGCGGCTGACCGAGATCCCGGCCTCGCCCGACCGCCTGCTCGACGCGCTGCAGGCGCGCGCCCGCGAGCAGCGCGTGCGGCTGGCGATCGCCGAGGCAAAGCAGAAGACGACGGCCTGAAATGAAGCCCCGACGCTCGCTGGCGCTCGGCTTTCCTCGGTCGGGCTTGCAGGCCCGGCCGGCTCGGCAGGCATTCGCCGGCACGGAGGCTGCGGGTCATGTCCAGCCTCGCCCCCCGACGGGCGCTCAGCGGCTTCGGCCGGCCGGGCGCCGCTGAGATGGACACCCTGCCGCCATTCGCCTTACACAAGGCCGGCACCGCAGCGCAGGCGGCGGCGCTGCTCGCCAGCCTGCCCGGGGCGCGGATCATCGCCGGCGGCACCGACCTCGTGCCGAACCTGCGCCGCGGCATCGGCGGCCCGCCGGCGCTCATCGACGTGAGCGCCATCGCCGGCTTCGCCACGATCACGCGCGACGCGCAGGGCTTTTGCATCGGCGCCGGCACGACGCTGGCGGCGCTCGCCGCCGACGAATCGGTCGCCGGCGAACTGCCGGCGCTGGCACAGGCCGCGGCGAGTGTCGCCGGCCCAGGCCACCGCACGGTGGCAACACTCGGCGGCAACCTGTGCCTCGACACCCGCTGCGTCTTCTACAACCAGAGCGAGTGGTGGCGGCGCTCGAACGACTACTGCCTGAAGCACGGCGGCGACACCTGCCACGTCGCGCCGCAGGGCAGGCGCTGCCACGCCGCTTTCAGCGGCGACGTCGCGCCGGCGCTGATCGCGCTCGACGCGGCGCTCGAGATCGTCGGCCAGCACGACACTCGGACCGTGCCGCTTGCCGAGCTGTACGCCGACGACGGCGCCGCGCACCTGCGGCTGGCCGCCGACGAACTCATCACTGCCGTGCGCATCCCGCCGCAGCCGCAGCGCAGCCGCAGCGGCTACCGCAAGGCGCGCGTGCGCGGGGCGATGGATTTTCCGCTCGCGGGGGTGGCGATGCGGGCGACGTTCGACGCCGGCAAGCTGACCAGCCTGCGCGTCGCGCTGACCGGAACCAACTCGTGGCCGCTGCTGCTCGATGGCACGGATGCGCTGTGCGGCGCGCCGGTCGACGAGGCGATGCTGGTGCAACTTGGCAAGCGCATCGGCAAGCAGGTCAGCCCCATGCGCACCACCGTCACGGCGTCGAACCACCGGCGGCAGGTGGCGATCGTGCTGGCGCAGCGGTTGTTGCGGGAGCTTGCCGAGTCCGCGGCGGCAGAACGCTGACGCCGGTCGTCCGGTCACCTCTCGGCTTCGGAACCGGCCGCAGGCGCTGCGTTCTTGCGAATGGGCAGTGCGGCTATGTCGCGCTCATGGACAGCAACGGAAAAGCCTCCGGATCGCGCAGCGACTGCACGGAGAGATCGACGTCGAGCAGTGGCCAGTAGAGATGGTTCTCGGTCGGACGCTCGACCGTGGTGATCTGTTCGATCGTCGCCTTCCTGAACCACGGGAACTGGGCGTAGGGCACAGGGAGTTCCTCCCGTCCGAGGAGCACCCAGAAGCCATGGGTGGAAACGTTCGTCACCTCAACGTCCAAAGTGTCGACGCCAGGCATCTTCAATCTCCGCCAGATGCGCAACGACCACGGCCTGCGCTTGCCGAACCTGTGCCGGTGAGAGCCCGATGTTGACGGCCAAGTGTACTTGCGGCGTCAGCCAGAACTTGGCTTCGCCATCCGGATGCGAGACATGCACATGAATGCGTTCTTCCTCGCGCGAGAAAAAGAACAAACGGAACTGCCCATCGCGGACGATCGTGGGTGCCATCGTTTGGGTCTGCGAGGGCAGACGCGGGGCCTCGGAGCCAAGGACATCAGTCTAGGCGCGACGTGGTCGGATGCGGAAGCCTCGGTTGGGGGTTGTGTCCTATCCTCGACCCCTGCCGCGTCGCCCCGAGCAACCGCTGCCGAGACAAGGAGCCGAAACGATGAAGACCCGAGCCGCAGTCGCCTGGAAGGCCGGCGCGCCGCTGACGATCGAGGAAGTCGACCTCGACGGTCCGCGCGACAACGAGGTGCTGGTCGAGGTCAAGGCGACCGGCATCTGCCACACCGACTGGTACACGCTGTCGGGCGCCGATCCGGAGGGACTCTTTCCGGCCATCCTCGGCCACGAGGGCGCCGGCGTGGTGCTCGATGTCGGCCGCGACGTCACCTGGCTGTCGCCGGGCGACCACGTCATCCCGCTCTATACGCCCGAGTGCCGGCAGTGCAAGTTCTGTCTGTCGCGCAAGACCAATCTGTGCCAGGCGATCCGCGCCACGCAGGGCAAGGGGCTGATGCCCGACGGCACGGCGCGCTTCTCGCTCGACGGCAAGCCGCTGCTGCACTACATGGGCACGTCGACCTTCGCCAACCACATCGTGGTGCCCGGCATCGCGCTCGCCAGGGTGCGCAAGGACGCGCCGTTCGACGTCATCTGCTATATCGGCTGCGGCGTCACCACCGGCGTCGGCGCGGTGATCTTCACGGCGAAGGTCGAGGCCGGCGCCAACGTGGCGGTGTTCGGGCTCGGCGGCATCGGCCTGAACGTGATCCAGGGCGCGAAGATGGTCGGCGCCGACCGGATCATCGGCATCGACATCAACCCGGCGCGCGAGGCGATGGCGCGCCGCTTCGGCATGACGCACTTCATCGACCCGAGCGAGGTGCCGAACGTGGTCGACGCGATCGTGCAGCTGACCGACGGCGGCGCCGACTACAGCTTCGAGTGCATCGGCAACACGGCGACCATGCGGCAGGCGCTGGAGTGCTGCCACAAGGGCTGGGGCCAGAGCGTGATCATCGGCGTCGCCCCGGCCGGGGCGGAGATTGCCACGAGGCCGTTCCAGCTCGTCACCGGCCGGGTGTGGAAGGGATCGGCCTTCGGCGGCGCCCGCGGCCGCACCGACGTGCCGAGGATCGTCGACTGGTACATGGACGGGAAGCTGAAAATCGACGAGCTGATCACGCACCGGCTGCCGCTCGAACGGATCAACGAGGGCTTCGAGCTGATGAAGCGCGGCGAGTCGATCCGCTCGGTGATCGTGTACTGATGGAGCTGCTCTCGGAGCACCGCTGCTTCGGCGGCCTGCAGCGCTTCTACCGGCACGAATCAGAAGAGATCGGGCTGCCGATGCGCTTCGCGCTGTACCTGCCGCCGCAGGCCGTCTCCGGCCGGCCGCTGCCGCTGCTCACCTACCTCGCGGGGCTGACCTGCACCGAGGAGACCTTCACGATGAAGGCCGGAGCGCAGCGCGTTGCGGCGGCGTTGGGCATCGGCCTCTTGATGCCCGACACCAGCCCGCGAGGCGCCGGCGTGCCGGGGGAGGCCGATGCCTGGGACTTCGGCGTCGGCGCCGGCTTCTATCTCGACGCCACCGAAGCGCCGTGGTCGAGCTACTTCCGCATGGAAAGCTGGCTGATGCGCGAGCTGCTTCCGCAGGTCGTCGACGCCTTCGACTTCGATCCGCGGCGGCTCGGCATCTTCGGCCACTCGATGGGCGGCCACGGCGCGCTGACGCTGGCTCTGCGGCACCCGGGCCGCTTCGCGTCGGTCTCCGCGTTGGCGCCGATCGCCGCGCCGATGCGCTGCCCGTGGGGGCGCAAGGCGTTCAGCGGCTACCTCGGCAACGACGAGTCGCGCTGGCGCGAGCACGATGCCAGCGCGCTGATGGCGGCGCAGCCATCGCCGCCGTATCCGCGCGGCATCCTGATCGACCAGGGGCTGGCGGACCGATTCCTCGCCGAGCAGCTTTGTCCGGAGGTCTTCGAAGCCGCCTGCCGCGCGGCCGGCCAGCCGCTGACCCTGCGCCGCCACGCCGGCTATGACCACGGCTACTACTTCATCGCCAGCTTCGTCGAGGACCACCTGCGCTTTCATCACCAGGCGCTGGCGGTGCGCTGAGCGCGGCGACCCTGGGGCGGGTCGCTCGACCATGGCGCTTCGTTTGGTCGGGTCCGCGCACGGCGCCGGGCGCGAAGCGCCCTCGCGCCGCCAGGCCCGGCGCCTGCCTGCCTGCCGACCGCCCCGCCAACATGGCATCTCCGGTCCTTCGATCGAAGGACGCCCGCTTGCACGCGCGAACCGAGACTGCTCCCAACGGCTGTCGCGGTTGATGGCCGTGGCAGGTGCAGCCGGTAGCGGCGTCGCCGAATGGAGCCTGGGCAGCGCGGCAGCCGGGCATGGAGGTGCAGGATGATCGGATTGCGGAAGTTCGTGGCCGCCTTCGTCGCGGCGGCCGTTGTATCGGCTTGCGCGGTGTCGGAGCACCGCTCGAACCACGGGCCGGAGGTCCTGATCGACGCCGGCATCACCGGCAATCCGGAGATCGCCGGCGCGGAAACGGCGATCGATGGCGCTCGCGTTCGCCTGGAGGCCGGGGCCGCCCGCGGCGCGGCATAGCCGCTGCGCCGGCAGCGCCGGCGCGACGGGCCTTCGTCGCCGCGCCGGCCGATCAGGCGGCTTCGCCGAGATACGCCGCCCGCACCTTCGGGTCGTGCAGCATGTTCTTGGCGTCGCCGGCGAGCGTGACCAGGCCCGACTCCATCACGTAGGCGCGGTGCGCGGCTTCGAGCGCCAGGCGGGCGTTCTGCTCGACCAGCAGCATCGGGATCTCCTGCGCCGCGACCGAGCGCACCACCTCGAAGATCTTCTCCACCATCAGCGGCGACAGGCCCATCGACGGCTCGTCGAGCAGCAGCAGCTTCGGCCGGCTCATCATCGCCCGCGCCATCGCCAGCATCTGCTGCTCGCCGCCGGAAAGCGTGCCGGCGAGCTGCCGCGCGCGTTCCTTCAGCCGCGGGAAGGTGGCGAACATCTTCTCCATGTCCTCGGCGATGCCGGCCGTGTCGTCGCGGGCGAAGGCGCCCATCTGCAGGTTTTCGGTCACCGTCATCCGCGTGAACACGCCGCGGCCCTCGGGCACCATCACCAGGCCGCGGCGCAGCAGCTGGTGCGGCGCCTTGCCCAGCGTCGATTCGCCGCAGTAATGGATGTCGCCGGCCCAGGCCTGAGTGCCGGTGATCGCCTTCAGCGTCGTGGTCTTGCCGGCGCCGTTGGCGCCGATCAGCGTCACCAGCTCGCCGGCGCGGATTTCGAGGTCGATGCCCTTGACTGCCTGGATGCCGCCGTAGGCGACCTTCAGGCCGGCGACCTTCAGGATCGGACCGTGCAGACGACTCCCGTCGCGCTGCGCGCTCGGGGATGCGCTCTCGGGACGGCCCGGCGCGCTCATGAAACGGTCTGCGGCGCCGGCTGGCCGGGCGCGTGGGCACCGCCGAGATAGGCCTCGATCACCGCCGCGCTGCGCTGCACCTCGGCCGGCGTGCCCTCGGCGATCATCTTGCCGTAGTCGAGCACGGTGACCCGGTCGCACAGCCCCATCACCAGCTTCACGTCGTGCTCGATCAGCAGGATCGTGGTGCCGTCGCCGCGGATGTGCGACAGCAGCTCGCGCAGCGCCAGCTTCTCGGTGGCGTTCATGCCGGCCGCCGGTTCGTCGAGCGCCAGCAGCTTGGGGTCGGTGGCGAGCGCGCGGGCGATCTCCAGCCGCCGCTGGTCGCCGTAGGCGAGCGTGCGCGCCTGGAAGTCGGCGTAGCGGCGCACGCCGACGTAGTCGAGCAGCTCGAGCGCGCGGGCGCGGATCTGTTCCTCTTCGCGCCGCTGCGAGCGCGTGCGCAGCACGGCGCCGAGCGCGGTGGCCTTGGTCCGCACGTGGCGGCCGACCATCACGTTCTCGAGGGCTGTCATCTCCGGGAACAGGCGGATGTTCTGGAAGGTGCGGGCGATGCCGGCCTCGGCCACCTTGTGTGGCTCGCTCGGCGAATACGGCCTGCCATCGAGTTCGAAGCTGCCGGAGTCCGGCTGGTACAGGCCGGTGAGGACGTTGAAGAAGGTGGTCTTGCCGGCGCCGTTGGGCCCGATCAGGCCGTAGATCTGGCCGCGGCGGATGGTGACGCCGACATCGGAAAGCGCCTGCAGGCCGCCGAAGCGCTTGTTGACGCCGGCGGCGCGCAGCACCGGCGCGTCGGGGGCGACCCGCGCCGTCATCGGGCCGCCGCCTTCGCGTCGCCGCGGGTCGTGGGATTGACGCCGTGCTCCGGCGCCGGCCAGATGCCCTTCGGGCGATAGAGCATGACCAGCACCATTGCCAGGCCGTAGAGCATCATCCGCAGCACTTCGGCATCGACGATCACGCGCCCGAACAGCTGCTCCTGCACCGGCACCACCGTGTGGCGCAGGATCTCGGGGAAGATCGCCAGCAGCACGGCGCCGAGGATCACGCCGGGGATGTGGCCGATGCCGCCGAGCACGACCATCGACAGCACGATGATCGACTCCATCAGCGCGAACGATTCCGGCGAGACGAAGCCCTGGAAGGCGGCGAACATCGCCCCGGAGACGCCGCCGAAGGTGGCGCCGAGCGCGAAGGCGAGCAGCTTGACGTTGCGCACGTTGATGCCCATCGCCTTGGCGGCGAT
>CAYLZU010000176.1:0-6676 GCA_964388005.1 uncultured Burkholderiaceae bacterium | reverse complement strand
TCCGCCTACCGTCGCCGGCCGCCGACGTGCCGACCGCAGGTCGCGTCGATGGCCTGCGCCGCGTAGCGCCTCGCGGCGGCACGTTCGCCGGCAAGCCGCCATGTCCGTCACCGCATGAACGCGCCAGCATGCATTCCGCTGCCAGCCCGGCGCGCTGGAATCGGGACCGATCCAGCGCCCGGCATGGCTTCCGAATACGGCGCCGCGACCCGCCGTCGACGAAGCCGTCCATCTCCGAACCCCGCTTCCGCACCTGGCCGTGCGGGTAGAACTCGTCGTTCGGCGGCATGCCGATCAGGTGGGCGGTACGGTTGAACAGCACGAAGGCTCGTGATACCTCTGGCCGGTGGACCAGCGTCAGAAACACATTCGGCACGAAGCCGGACTTCTCCAGTATGACAAGGATCCGCTCGCGGATATCCGGCGGCAGATCCTTCAGCTCGGGGACGGGGCAGCGGCTGATCGGGCGCGGTGCAGCGGTGCTGCTCATTCGGCGGCCTCCTTCGACGGTTCGGAGGACCGGATGCGGTCAAGGCGCGGAGCAGACGCGGCAGGCCGAGGTCGCCGCCGACGCGCTCATCTCGATGCGCCGCCGCCGGGGGAATCCAGCGCAGGTCGCGCATCCAGGCCGGCAACCGGCCGCGCCAGCATCGCGCCAAGGAAGAACGCCAGCAGATGCCCTTCGGCGAAGGTCTGGAAGTGCGAACTGAGCAGCGACGTGGCGCACCAGGCGAGCAGCATGCCTGCGGCGACCAGCCGTGTCGGTCCGCCGTCGCCGCGGTCGGCGAGCGCCAGGCCGATGAACGCCAGAAACGCCAGCAGTCCCAAGATGCCCTGCTCGGCCAGAAAGAACAGGTACTGGTTGTGTGGATCGAGCGAGGCGCGGGCGCGCCAGTCCTCGTACTTGGCCCGCACGTGCGCGGCGTAGGCATCGCCGAAGCCGCCGCTGCCGACGCCGAACCAGGGCCGTTTGCGCACCAGTTCGAGCGTGTTCTCGTACATGATCACGCGGATGCCCATCGACGACAGTTCCTCGGCCGAGCGAACGGTCTTCAGTTCGCGCACCGCAAGGTCGATGCGGTCGCGGGCCAGCGGCGAGACCGCCAGCGCGGCGACGAACAAGGTCGCCAGCGTGCCCACCAGCGCCAGGCTGCGCCAGCCGCGCACGCTGGCGACGGCAAGCACCAGCAGCATCACCGCGAGCGCCAGGTAGCCGCTGCGCCCCGGCGTCACGAACGCCAGGTTCAGCGCCAGCAGGGAGGCGGCGGCAACTGCCGCCAGCCGCAGGCGAGCTGGCAACTGCGGCCGGGCGGCGGCCCAAAGCGAGATGAACGCCGCCGTGGCGAAGGCCATCGACTGCGCGGCGTGATTGCGCAGCAGCTGCGCGGCGGGATCGAACTGGTCCGCCGGCAGATGTCCGGCGCGGACGACCATGGCAAAGGACGCGAGCGCCGCCATCACGCAGACGGCGACATAAGCGGCCAGCAGCCGCTGCCTCCACAACATCGGCCCGAACAGTGCCAGCAGCACCGGCACGATCCACAGCTTGCGCCAGGTGTAGAACGACTTCCAGCGCTCGATCCAGGGCACATCCGCCCACAGCGTCGCGAGGGCGACCACGGCGACGACGAGCAGCGCGCCGATCGCCAGCGGCTGCGCCATCGCGTGGCGCAGCCGTGGCAGCGCCTGACCGCTGGCGACGAAGCAGGCCAGCATCGCGACGATCGCCGCATTGGCGACCGGCGGCGACACCATCGCCGTGCAGGCGCCGACCAGCGCCGCCCACCGCGCCGCATCGAGCCAGCGCGCCGATGCCGTGGCTGGCCCTCCGGCGGCGCCGGCGTATATCGCCGGCCCGCTCATCGCCACAACTGGTACACGTACTTGCGCCGCAGCCGCTCCAGCCGGTAGCGCAGCGCCTGCAGCCAGTTCGGCGGCGCCGGTTCGAGCGAACTGCGGAAGATGCCGAGCTTGCTGCCCTGCTCGACGACCGGATCCTCCAGCCACAGCAGGCGGATGCCGGCGCGGCGGTCGATGGCGTCGAACACGACGTCGATCGGCTTGCGCATCGGCTCGGCGTCGATCAGCGCCAGCCGCAGCCGCGCCTCCCCGGCGCCGAGGATGTAGGAGTCGGCAAAGCGACCCTTGTCTGCCGGATAGATGCGCTGGCCCGGACGGCGAAGGCTCGCCGGCGTGTAGAAGTTGCCGCCGGCGCCGATGAAGATCACGAACGGATGCTGCAGGCCGCGCGTCTCGGCGAGCGCCGCCCGCACGCCCTCGACGAAGCCGTCAGCCAGCACGACGTCGTCCTCCAGCACCAGGCAATGCTGCCAGCCGTGGGCGGCGATCCGCCGCAGCGCTTCGACGTGCTTCAGCGCGCAGGACTTCTGACCGCGGCTGAGTTCCGTTCCGGCGAAATGCCTGCGATCGAGGGCCTCGGTGATCTCGTCGGCGTCGAAGCCCTCGATGAACTCGCCGCGCAGCCCGAAGCGGCCAAGCTGCGCCTCGACATGCCGGCGGCGCTCGACGAAGCCGCGGGCATTGATGACGAGGATCGCGTCGAGCCCGATCGCGTTCGCGCAACCCGCCCCGCGCGCCTGCCCGACCGGCTCGGGCCCTGAAGCCCCCGGCGCGCTTGCCTCGACCGCGGCGTCCGGCACGCTGGCTGCGACCACCGACTACGTCCGCGGCACCCGGCCGAGCAGGTAGAACTCGTCGTTCGGCTGCATCGCAATCAGGTTGGCCATGCGGTTCGACAGCGCGAAGAAGGCGGCGATGGCACCGATGTCCCAGATCTCTTCGTCCGTGAAGCCGGCGGCGCGCAGCACCTCGAAGTCGGCCTCGCCGATCGCGTGCGACTCGGTGGCGACCTTCAGCGCGAAGTCGAGCATCAGCCGCTGCCGCGGCGTGATCTCGGCCTTGCGGTGATTGATCGCCACCTGGTCGGCCACCCGTGGGTTTCTTGCCCTGATGCGCAGGATCGCCCCGTGCGCGACGACGCAGTACTGGCAGCGATTGGCGCCGCTGGTGGCCACGACGATCATCTCCCGCTCGGCCTTGGTCAGGCCGCCCTCCTTCTCCATCAGCGCATCGTGATAGGCGAAGAAGGCGCGGAATTCGTCGGGACGGTGCGCCAGGGTCAGGAACACGTTCGGCACGAAGCCGGACTTCTCCTGCACGGCGAGGATCCGCTCGCGGATGTCCGGCGGCAGATCCTTCAGCTCGGGGACGGGGTAGCGGCTGATCGGTAGCGGTGCGGCGGTGCTGCTCATTCGGCGGCCTCCTTCGACGGTTCGGAAAACTGGATCCGGTGCAGGTGCGAATACAGGCCGCCGCGCGCCAGCAGATCGGCGTGGCGGCCGGCCTCGATGATGCGGCCGCCGTCGAGCACGACGATGCGACTGGCGGCCTCGATCGTCGACAGCCGATGGGCGACGACGATCGTCGTGCGGCCCTTCATCAGCCGCTCGAGCGAGGCCTGGATGAAGCGCTCCGATTCGGAGTCGAGCGCCGAGGTGGCCTCGTCGAGCAGCAGGATCGGGGCGTTCTTCAGCAGCGCCCGGGCGATCGACAGCCGCTGCCGCTGGCCGCCGGAGAGCTTGACCGCGTTTTCGCCGATGCGGGTCTCGAAACCGTCGGGCAGGGACTCGATGAACGGCAACAGGTAGGCGGCGTCGGCGGCGGCGCGGATCGCCTCGCGCGAGGCGCCGCGGCACATCCCGAAGGCGATGTTGGCGTCGATGGTGTCGTCGAACAGCACCACGTCCTGCGACACCAGCGCCAGCTGCCGGCGCAGGCTCTCGCGCGTCAGTTCGCGGATCGCGATGCCGTCTATGCGGATCTCGCCGGCGGTCGGCTCCAGGAAACGCGGCAGCAGATTGATCAGCGTCGTCTTGCCGGAACCCGACGGGCCGACCAGCGCCACCGTCTCGCCGGCGGCGATGTCGAGGCTGACCTCGGCCAGCGCCGGCGCCGCGCCTCCGGGATAGGTGAACGACACCCGGTCGAACGTGACCCGCCCGCTGCTGCGCCCGATCTCGCGCTGACCGGTTTCCTCCTCGGCGGCGGAGTCGATCAGCGCGAACACGCTCTCGCCGGCGGCCATCATCCGCGCCAGCGGGCCGCTCAACGCGGCCAGGCCGCGGATCGGATTGAGCAGCATGATCGCCGCGGCGAGGAAGGTGACGAAGTCGCCGGCCGACAGGCCGCCCGAGCGCGCCTGCCACAGCGCCAGCGAGAACAGCACCCCCATGCCGATCGCCGAGACGGTCTGCGTCACCGGCGTGGCCGCCGACCACGACACCTGCATCTTGGTGGCGAAGCGGCGCAGCGTGCGATTGATGCGCTCGAACCGTTCCCGCTCCTGCTGCTGCGCGCCGTAGACCTTGATCACGCGGCTGCCCTCGTGCGCTTCCTGAACGGCGCGGGTCATCTCGCCGAGCATCTCCTGGCTGCCGGCGGCGAGATGCCGCAGCCGCCGCGAGAAGGAGCGCAGCGCATAACCGATCACCGGCGCGACCACCAGGGCCGCCAGCGTCAGCTGCCAGCTGTAGTACAGCAGCACCCCGAGCAGCGCCAGCACGGTCAGCGAATCGCGCACCGCCGTGGACATCACCTCGGCGGCGGCGTTCAGCGCGTTCGACGCCTCGTTGACGAACTTCGAGGTCATCACCCCCGACGGCATGTTCTCGAATGCGTGCTGCGGCCAGACCAGCACCTTGTCGAACATGCGCGCCCGCAGGTCGATCAGCACCGCCTGCGAGATGCGGTTCAGCAGGATCGCGGCGCCGAAGCCGGCGGCGCCGCGCAGCGCGATCAGGCCGACGAAGGCCGGCGGCAGCCACAGCGCGGCGTCGAGATCGCGGTCGACCAGACCGACATCGACCAGCCGCCCGGTCAGGCGCGCCAGCATCGCGTCGGCGCCGGCGGCCACCGCCATCGCCAGCACCGCCACCGCCAGGGTCGGCTTGTGCCGCAGCACGTAGCCGAGCAGGCGCCGGAAAACAGGGTCGCGGTAGAAGCTCGGTCGGCGGGTAGGGGACGAGACCATCGGCGGCGCGGGCAGCCGTAGAATCGGCGGCCTCGACTGCGCTGGCGGGCGCGGCCGAAGTGTAGGCGATGGTCTGCGCCGAGCGGCGCCGCTGCGCGAGACTGCGGCGCGCCTGCTGCCGGATCAGGTTGAACGAGTCCAGAGTTTCACCATGAGCCGCAGGGCGCCGGGATCCGACGACGGACGCTCGCGATGGGCGCCGACCTGATCGTCCGCCTGCCGAATCACCTCGGCGACGCCTGCATGGCGCTGCCGGCGCTCGAACTGCTCGCCGCAAGGGGCAACCGCCTGACGCTCGCCGGCCGGGCCTGGGCCGCTGACCTGTTCGCCGCCTACCCGTGGACGGTTCTGCCGCTGCCGGCCGAGCGGCGCCGGCGCGCGGCCGCCCTGCGCGCCGGTTGCCGGTCTGGCGCACCGGCGCTGCTGCTGACCAATTCCTTCGGCAGCGCGCTCGAGTTCCGCCTCGCCGGGCTGCGGCCGTCGGGCTACGCGACCGACTTTCGCCGCCTGCTGCTCAACCGGGCCTTCGCATTGCCGGCGCGATGGCGGCAGGCTGACGCGCCGATGCACATGGTCGAGTACTACCACGCGCTCGCCGGCCTTTGGCTGGGCGCCGACGTGGGCGCGCCGCCACCGGCGCTCGCCCTGCGGCTGCTGCCGGGGAAGATCGACCGGGCGCGGCGGATGCGTGAAGACGCCGGGGTCCCTGAAGATTTCGTCGTGCTGTGCCCGGTCGCCGTCGGCCGCCACCGCGGCAGGGTCAAGGCCTGGCCCGGCTTCGGCGCCCTGTGCCAAGAGCTGATCGGCGCCGGGACGACCATCGTCGCCTGTCCGGGACCGGGCGAAACGGATGCGGTTCGGGCGGCGATTCCCGGCGCGGTGGTGCTGCCGGAAACCGACGTCGGCACCTTCGCCGCGCTGCTGGCCGCCGCCCGGCTGGTGGTCGCCAACGACAGCGGCGCCGCGCATGTCGCGGCGGCGGTCGGCGCGCGGCTGATCACGCTGTTCGGCGTCACCGATGCCCGCCGCACCGGGCCCTGGTCGACCTCGGCGATCGGCCTCGGCGGAGCGGAGGGCTGGCCGACGTTCGAGGCCGTGGCGGCCGCCGTGCGCGGCGAGCTTGGCCGATGACGATGGACACGATCGAGCCGCCGCGGCACGCCCTGGTCGTCGCCCTGCGCTATCTCGGCGACGTGCTGCTGGTCACACCGGTGGCCAATGCGCTGAAGCAGCGCTTTCCCGGCTGCCGGGTCGACATGCTGGTGTTCGAGGGCACGCAGGCGATGCTCGAAGGCAACGCCGACCTGGGCCAGGTGCTGACGACCCGCGAAGGGGCGCCGGCTGGCGAACGGCTGGCGCAGATGCTCGCCCTTTGGCGCCGCTACGACCTGGCAGTCGTCACCTCGACCGGAACGCCACCGCTGCTGTTCGCCTTCGCGGCGGCGAGGCGCCGCATCGGCCTGGCGGCGGCCGAACCGTTGTCGCGACGCTGGAAGCATGCACTGCTGACGCAGTGGTGCCTGTTCCAGCCCGAGGCGCCCCGGCTCGCGCATGGCGACCGCCTGATGCGGTTGCTGGGCGTGCCGACGGCCGGCGCCATCGTGCCGCCGACCGCGGCAACGCCGC
>CAYLZU010000175.1:0-6760 GCA_964388005.1 uncultured Burkholderiaceae bacterium | reverse complement strand
GTATCGGTGCTCTCGCCGACGCTGTACTGCGCCGTCTGGCTCGATGCGGGCGCGGCGATGACGATCGCGCCCGAGCACGAGCAGCGCGCCGTCTACGCGATCGACGGTCATGTCGAAGCCGACGGCACGGCGCTCGACGAAGGCGCGATGGCGGTGCTGGCCCCCGGCGGCGCGGTCGAGCTTCGAGCCGCGGCGGCGGCGCGGGTGATGCTGCTCGGCGGCGCATCGCTCGGCCCGCGGTTCGTGCACTGGAACTTCGTCGCCTCGACCCGGGACCGCATCGAGCAGGCGCGCCGGGACTGGCAGCGCTACGGCGATGCCTCCACGCGTGGCCGCTTCGGCTCCGTCCCCGGCGAAACCGAGTTCATTCCGCTGCCGCCGGACTGACGTCCGGCCGCGATGGTGGCCGGCGGCAGGAACGGCGGGCGGCGCCGCGCCGTCCACATTCGGCGCCGTCGTTCCGGGCGCCGGCGTCCACCGCGGCGACAGGCAGCGACTAAAATCGTCGCCGTCACCCGGAGGTCAACCGATGCAGGCCACCACCGCCGTCCCCGCCATCCGCCCCCGCCCTTCGCGCGGTCGCAAGTCCTCGTCCAGCCGGCGCGGTTCGGCCGCGCGCAAGCAGGCGGCGCGGCAGCGGCTGACGGTGCTGACGCAGCTGATGGACGGCCTGTTCGAGATTCCGATCATCAGGCGCAAGTTCGGTCTCGACCCGCTGATCGGCCTGGTGCCGGTGATCGGCGACCTCATCCCGGCGGCGATCGGGCTGTACCTGGTCTTCGAAGCGCGCGAGCTCGGCGCCTCGCGCTGGCTGATGGCGCGCATGGTCGGCAACCTGCTGCTCGACCTGCTGGTCGGCGCCGTGCCGGTGCTCGGCGACGTCTTCGACTTCATGTTCCGCGCCCATCATCGCAACCTGAAGCTGCTGCAGAAGGAACTCGGCGAGCCGTTCATCGACGCCGAGCGCTGCTGAACGCGGAGACGCACGCGGCGCCCCCGGCCGCCGCAGCTCCGGGCCGACGCCCGCCCCGAACCGAACCCAGGACAGAATCGTGGCCACGCAGACGACCGGGCGCGGTGCGCGCCCAACCAAACGACCCGCGCGCGGCGCCGCGACGCCCGCCCCGCCGAAGAGAACCAAGGCTCCGCCGAAGCCGAACGGCACCCGACCGGTGACCGCGGGAGACGTGGCGCCTGCGCGCAGCACGCGCACGGTCGATGCGTTTGCCGTGCGCGAGGCCGTCGCCGCGGCCAACGAGCACGAGGTGGCGGCGATCACCGACATCCTGCAGGGCGAGGCGCCGGCCGACCGCAAGGCGCTGGTGCAGTTGCTGAAGCAGAGCCACGTGCCGGCGCGCGCGCGCCAGGGCGACCCCGACCTGGAGCTCGCCGACGACTGGCGCAAGGGCGGCTACCCGTACCGGAACCTGCTGTCGCGGCGCGCCTACGAAAAGCAGAAGTACCGGCTGCAGGTCGAACTGCTGAAGCTGCAGGCGTGGGTCAAGGACGCCGGCCAGAAGGTGGTGATCCTGTTCGAGGGCCGCGACGCCGCCGGCAAGGGCGGAACCATCCGCCGCTTCATGGAGCACCTGAATCCGCGCGGCGCCCGCGTGGTGGCGCTGGAGAAGCCGAGCGAGCTCGAACGCGGCCAGTGGTACTTCCAGCGCTACGTGCAGCACCTGCCCACCCGCGGCGAGATCGTCATGTTCGACCGCTCCTGGTACAACCGTGCCGGGGTCGAGCGGGTGATGGGCTTCTGCACCCAGCAGGAGTACATGGAGTTCATGCGCCAGTGCCCGGAGTTCGAGCGCAATCTGGTGCACAGCGGCGTGCACCTGATCAAGTTCTGGTTCTCGGTCAGCCGCAAGGAGCAGCGCCGCCGCTTCAAGGAGCGCGAGATCCATCCGCTGAAGCAGTGGAAGCTGTCGCCGATCGACGTCGCGTCGCTCGACAAGTGGGACGAATACACGCGGGCCAAGGAGGCGATGTTCTTCTACACCGACACGGCGGACGCGCCGTGGACGGTGATCAAGTCCGACTGCAAGAAGCGTGCCCGCCTCAACGCGATGCGTTACGTGCTGCACAAGCTGCCCTACAAGGGCAAGGATCTCGCCGGCATCGGCCCGATCGACCCGCTGCTGGTCGGCCGCGCGAACGTGGTCTACGAGCAGGGCGAGCGGCAGATCACGACGCCGCTGCTGTAGCGCACCGCGCGGACTGCTTCCGCAAGCGCCCGTGCGCGCCGGCGGCGGTCGGAGTCACCGCCGAGCGCCGCGGCGAGCGAAGGTGCCGACCAGTTCCGCGTGCGCCAGCACGTGGCCCTTCATCGCCTGCTCCAGTTGCTGCTTGGTCGGCGGGTGGGCGAAAGACAGCCGGGTGTCGAGCGCGTAGAGCTTGAAGAAGTAGCGGTGCCGTCCCACCGGCGGGCACGGCCCGCCGTAGCCGATCCGCTTCCAGTCGTTCAGCCCGTCGCGCGCGCCCGAGGGCAGCGCGCCGCCCTCGGGCAGGCCGGGCGTGGCCGGCGGGATGTCATAGACGATCCAGTGCACCCAGGTCATCTTCGGCGCCGCCGGATCGGGCGCGTCCGGATCGTCGACGATCAGCGCCAGCGACTTCGCCGCCGGAGGAACGTCGGCGAAGGCCAGCGGCGGCGCCCGGTCGGCTCCCTCGCAGGTGTGCTGCGCCGGGATCTCGCCGTGATCGGCGAATGCGGTCGAACTGATCCTCATGCGGTCTCCTTGCCGGCGAGCCAGGCGCGCACGTCGCGCAGCGGCCGGGTGTTGATGACGTCGGCCTTCTCCAGCCAGCCGCGCCGCGCCTGGCCGATGCCGAAGTCCAGGTTGTCGAATTCGTGCTCGGCGTGGGCATCGGAGTTGATGGCGACGCGCGCGCCCTCGTCCTTCGCCATCCGGCAGGCGACGTCGGTGAGGTCGAGCCGCTCCGGATGCGCGTTCAGCTCCAGCGCCACCCCGCGCTCCCTGCACTTGCGGATCACCGCCAGCATGTCGACATCGTAGGGCTCGCGGCGGTCGATCAGGCGGCCGAGCGGATGGGCGAGGATCCGCACCTTCGGGCGGTCGAGGGCGGCCAAAATGCGCCGCGTCTGCGCCGCCCGCGGCAGGTCGAACTTCGAGTGCACGGCGGCGATCACCACGTCGAGCGGCGCCAGCGCCGCATCGGGCAGGTCGAGCCCGCCGTCGTCGAGCACGTCGACCTCGATGCCGGTCAGCAGCTCGACGCCGTCGAGCTTGGCATTCACCGCCTCGACCTCGGCGCACTGCTTGGCCAGCCGCACCGGGTCGAGCCCGTGCGCCACCGTCAGCCGCCGGCTGTGGTCGCTGATCGCCAGATACGACAGGCCGTGCGCCAGCGCCGCGCGCGCCATCGCCTCGATGCTCGCTGTGCCGTCGCTCCAGTTCGTGTGCGCGTGCAGGTCGCCGGCGAGGTCGGCGCGGTCGATCAGCGTCGGCAGCCGGCGCTTCAGCGCCGCTTCGATCTCGCCGCGGTCCTCGCGCAGTTCGGGCGCGATCCACGGCAGCCCGAGCGCGCCGTAGATCTGTTCTTCGGTCGCCGCGGCGACGACCCGGCGTCCCCTGAAGAGCCCGTACTCGTTGAGCTTCAGTCCGCGCTCGAGCGCCAGCGTCCGCAGGCGGATGTTGTGCGCCTTCGATCCGGTGAAGTACAGCAGCGCCGCGCCGTAACTCTTCTGCGGCACGACGCGCAGGTCGACCTGCACGCCGGAGGCGAGCACCACCGTGGCCCGGGTGTCGCCGGCCGCCCGCACCTCGGCCACCTCGGGATAGGCGGCGAGATGCCGGCACACGACGGCGCCGTCGTCCGCGGCGGCGAGCAGGTCGAGATCGCCGACGGTCTCGCGCGATCGCCGCAGACTGCCGGCCGCGGTCGCCTCGCGCACCCCCGGCGCCTGGCGCAGCCAGCCGAGCAGCGCCGCCGCGTGCTGCGCGGCGGCGACCAGCTTCAGCCGCTGCGGCCGGCGACCGTGGGCGTCGATCGCCTCGAGGATCCTGGCCTCGGTCCTGGCACCGAAGCCGGCCAGTTCGCGAATGCGGCCATCGCGCGCGGCGCGAGCCAGCGCGGGCAGCGTCGTGACGTGCAGTTCGTCATACAGCGCCCGGACGCGCTTCGGCCCGAGGCCGGGAAGCCTCAGCATCTCGGCGACGCCGGCCGGGATCTGCTTTCGCAGCCGTTCCAGCAGCGCCAGTCGGCCGGCACGGGCGAACTCCTCGATCTTGCCGGCGAGATCGGCGCCGATGCCGGGAAGCCGGGGCAGCGGCCTGCCCTGCTCGACCAGCGAAGCGAGGTCGAGCTTCAGCTCTCCGACCAGCCGCGCCGCGTTGCGGTAGGCGCGGACACGGAACGGATTCGCCTGCTGCAGTTCGAGCAGGTCGGCCACCTGATCGAAGGCGGCGGCAAGATCGGCATTGGTCTTCGCCACGCTGCGCCTCCGGCTCTGCACCGCCGGCCGGGCCGGCGGAACCGCCGTCCGCCGCGGCACGCGCGGGTGCGACGCGGCGGCGACACCACTGGCCGGCCCTACTTGCGCGTCACCGACTCGCGCGACTGCTCGGTCTTGATCACGCGCACCACCGCGTCGAGCTGCTCGGCCAGCGCCTCGAGCAGGTTGTCGACGGTGACGATGCCCGACAGGTGCCCGGCGTCGTCGAGCACCGGCAGGCGGCGCACGCCGTGCTCGCGCATGCGCGCCAGCGCGTCGAGGATGTCGTCGCGGTCGTTGACGGTGGCCAGCGGCGTCGTCATCACGTCGCCGGCGGTCAGCGTCGCCGGGTCGAGTCCGAGCGCCACCGCCTCGATCACGATGTCGCGGTCGGTGACGATGCCGCGCGGATCGTCGCGGCTCGCCTGGTCATCGATGACGACGACGCTGCCGACATGCTGGTTGCGCATGATCTGCGCGCACTCGGCGAGCGTTGCCGACGGGGTGACGGTCACCACTTCGTGCGCGGCCAGGTCGCGCACGGTCACGGTACGGGCTCTCATGACGGCCTCCTTGTGGCTTGATGGTGCGCCGGATTGCGCCGCCGTCGCTGACCTGCGTCAAGCGCCCGGCCGTGGCTGCGCTAACCTTTTTCCATGCCGCGCGGATTTTCCGCTTCCGCCCTGCGCCTGGCCGCCGCCGTGGCGGTGGCCTGGCTCGCTGCCGCCTGCACGGCCTCGTTCGAGTTCGACAGCGGCGGTGACGACGAGGCGGTGGTGATCGTCCGTCCGCCGCAGAGCACGACGGTTGTCGCCGGCGAGGCGGTGCGCTTCAGCATCGGAGTCACCGCCGGCGACGGCGAAGTGAGCTACCGCTGGCAGCGCAACGGCGTGCCGATCGAGGGCGCCAATGGCGCGGCGCTGGAGCTCCCGGCAACGGCGACCGAGGACGACGGCTCGCTGATCACCGTCACGGTCTGCGACGAGCGGGCCTGTCAGACCAGTCTGCCGGCGCTGCTCAGCGTGCTGCGCGGATCCTGAGCGGTGCGGCCCGGTCGCTTGGCGTGACGCCGACCGGCTTGACACCCGCGCTTTCCGTGGCGCAGGGCTCGTCGTCGAAAGCGATGTCGCCGGCCGGGTCGGGCCTGCCGGTGGCCGCGAGCCCCTTGAAGTCGAACAGCCCCCGGTCCATCAGGTGCGACGGCACCACCCGGGCCAGGCTGTTGAAGATGTTCTGCACCCGGCCGGGACGGCGGCGGTCCCATTCGGCCAGCATCCGCTTCACTTCCTGCCGCTGCAGGTTGGCCTGCGAGCCGCACAGGTTGCAGGGAATGATCGGGAACCGCTTCAGCTCGGCGTAGCGGGCGAGGTCGGCCTCGTTGACGTAGGCCAGCGGCCGGATGACGACGTTGCGGCCGTCGTCGGAGACCAGCTTCGGCGACATCGCCTTCAGCCGGCCGCCGTGGAACATGTTGAGGAACAGCGTGGCGACGATGTCGTCGCGATGGTGGCCGAGGGCGATCTTGGTGGCGCCGAGTTCGCGCGCCACCCGGTACAGGATGCCGCGCCGCAGCCGCGAGCACAGCGAGCACATCGTCCTGCCCTCGGGCACGAGGCGGGTGACGATCGAATACGTGTCCTGGGTCTCGATGCGGAACGGCACCCCGAGGCGGGCCAGGTACTCCGGCAGCACGTCGGCGGGGAAGCCCGGCTGCTTCTGGTCGAGGTTGACGGCGACGATGTCGAAGTCGATCGGGGCGCGGGCGCGCAGCGTCAGCAGCAGGTCGAGCAGGCCGTGGCTGTCCTTGCCGCCGGAGACGCAGACCATCACCCGGTCGCCGGCTTCGATCATGGTGTAGTCGGCGATCGCCTGGCCGGCCAGGCGCAGCAGGCGCTTCTTCAGCTTGTTGGCCTCGAACGCGGCCTTCTGCGCCGCCCGTGCGGTCTGCGCACCGAGTTCGGCGGGAGCGTTCATGTCAGTACCGCCCGGCCGTTCCGAAGGTACTGACCGCCCCCTCGGGGGGCAGCGAACGAAGTGAGCGTGGGGGTTTCATCTCAGTGGCGCCCGGCCGCCCGAAGCCACTGACAGCCCCCTCCGGGGGGCAGCGAGCGCATGCGAGCGTGGGGGTTTCATTTCGTCTCCTTAAAGTGGAACACCTCGACGCCGACCGCCTCGACGTCCTCGTACACGTCCGGCTTCTCGCTCGCCACCCGCACCGCCTTGACGCCGGGATGGGCGAGCAGCGCGTGGGCGATGTCGTCGACCAGCGTCTCCTGCAGGTTGATGTGGCCCTGTTCGATGCGG
>CAYLZU010000174.1:6156-6781 GCA_964388005.1 uncultured Burkholderiaceae bacterium | reverse complement strand
GTCGGCGAGCAGGATTTCGGAGAAGGCGCGGATCGACGTCAGCGGCGTGCGCAGTTCGTGCGTCACGGTCGAGATGAAGTCGTCCTTCAGCCGGTCGAGCTCCTTCAGCCGTTCGTTGGCGGCGCGCAGCTCGGCGGTGGCGGCCTCAAGTTCGCGCGACTTCTGCTCCAGGCGGTGGCTGTACATCACCACCTGCGACGCCTCGTCGAGGATCGCGCCGACCTCGTCGAGGCTCAGCGCCTCCTCCTTGACGGCGGAGGCGATCATGATCCGCGCCGACGCCGAGCCGATGGCGCCGGCGAGCTGCGTTTCGATGTAGTGGACGAACTCGGCGTCGGCGACGAGCTCGTCGCTCGGCCACGACATGCCGCGCGAGCGCGCGTACTCGCCGATGATCGAATCGGCGGCGGCGGCGCCGACGAAGCGCGCCAGCACCTGGTACAGATCCCGCGGCGACGCGGTTCCCCGCCAGAAGCGGGCGCCGCCGCTTTCGTGCCGGAACACGTCGACGAAGACGGCGGCCTGCCGTCGCTCCGCCGCCGACTGGCTGCCGGCGAGCGACACGCCGACATACAGGCCGATGTTGGCGATCATGCTCCAGATCATCGCGTGCGTGATCTGGTCC
>CAYLZU010000174.1:0-6146 GCA_964388005.1 uncultured Burkholderiaceae bacterium | reverse complement strand
TGGTCCAGCCCGGCGAGGCCGAACAGCGCCAGCGGCTTGAGCAGCGCGATGCCGGACGGCCCCTGCTCGAGGAACGAGATCGGCAGCCAGCCGGAGCGGGCCAGCGCCGGCAGCAGCAGCGTGTACAGCCACACCGCGAATCCCGCCAGCAGGCCGGCGAGCGCGCCGCGCCGGGTCGCCCCGCGCCAGAAGATGCCGCCGAGGATGGCCGGCGCGAACTGGGCCACGCCGGCGAACGAGATCAGTCCGATCGACACCAGCGCGTACGCCTCGCCGGCGAGGCGGAAGTACAGGTAGCCGAGCAGCACGACGACGACGATGGCGCCGCGGCGGATGCCGAGCAGCAGCCCGGTCAGATCGGGCCGTTCCGCCAGCCGCAGCCGCTTCAGCCGCAGCAGGATCGGCATCAGCAGGTCGTTGCAGACCATCGTCGACAGGGCGATGGTCTCGACGATGACCATGCCGGTGGCGGCGGACAGGCCGCCGATGAACACCAGCAGCGCCAGCAGTTCCTGCTGCTCGACCATCGGCAGCGTCAGCACGAAGGTGTCGGCGTCGACGTCGCCCGCCGGAAAGTGCAGCCGGCCGCCGAAGGCGATCGGCAGCACGAAGATGTTGATCGCGAGCATGTAGGCGGGAAACACCCAGATCGCCTTCTTCAGGTGGCTCTCGTCGATGTTCTCGATCACCGTCACCTGGAACTGGCGCGGCAGGAACATGATCGCCAGCATCGACAGGATGGTGAGCCAGACCCAGCTCGCATAGCCGCCGGCGACCCCCTCCAGCGGGCTGAGCAGCGGCGCGATCTTCGGTTCGGCGGCGGCGCGGCTGAAGACGTCGCCGAAGCCGTTGTAGATGCCGAAGGTGACGAACACGCCGACGGCGAGGAAGGCGAGCAGCTTGACCAGCGACTCGAAGGCGATCGCCGCCACCATCCCCGGGTGGTGCTCGGCGGCGTCGAGATGGCGGGTGCCGAAGGCGATCGTGAACAGCGCCAGGATCAGCGCCACCCACAGCGCCGTGTCCTGCAGCAGCGGCGCGGCGCCGATCTTGGCCGGCATGACGATCTCCGGGTACTGCACCAGGATCGTGAAGCTGCTGGAGATAGCCTTCAGCTGCAGCGAGATGTACGGCACGATGACGACCACCGCGAACAGCGTCACCACGCCGCCGAGCAGCGCGCTCTTGCCGTAGCGCGAGGCGACGAAGTCGGCCAGCGAGGTGATGCGGTTGCGCTTGGAGATGCGCAGGATCTTGCGCATCAGCAGCCACCACAGGGCGATCATCAGCGTCGGCCCGAGGTAGATCGGCAGGAAGCCGATGCCGTCGCTGGCGGCGCGGCCGACGCTGCCGTAGAAGGTCCAGGCGGTGGCATAGACGGCCAGCGACAGGCTGTAGATGTACGGGCTGGCGATGACCGGGCGGCCGCTGCCGCCGCGCTGGTCGGCCCAGTAGGCGATCGCGAACAGCAGCCCGAGGTAGGCGAACGACGTGACGACGATGACCCAGCCCTGCAGCATCGCCGCCGCCGATCAGTGCCCGCCCGGCCGCGCGCAGGGCGAGCGGCGGCGCCAGGCGAGGCGGCGCACGCGGCGGGCCGGGGGACGGAGCATCAATCGTCGCGTTCGACCGTGCGCGCCATCAGCACGATCAGCGCCAGCCAGGCGCCGAAGATCCACGCGTAGAGCACCGGGATGCCGAAGAACATGGCCGGGCGGTTGAACAACGCCAGGATCGGATAGTTGAACAGCAGGCAGCCGAGGATCGCCACCGCCACCAGCCGCGCGTTGCGTTGTCCCGACGTCATCCCGGCTCCCTCCCGCCGGAGGCGGGCACGATGCACTGTCGGCCGTGCTCCCGCTCCGCGGCCTACGGTAAGCGGCGCCGCGCGACGCTGTCAAACCTCGGCGGCGCGGATCGGGCGGGCGGACCCGTGGTCAGCCCGGTTCCGACCGCTGGCGGGTCTCGCCGGTCCAGCTGGAAGCCGGGGCCGCGGTGCCCTGCGGTCGGATCAGCGGCTTTTCTGCTTCAGCAGCCGGTTCTGCTCGCGCTTCCAGTCCTTCTCGCGCGTGGCGTCGCGTTTCTCGAACTGCCGCTTTCCCTTGGCCAGGCCGATCGCGAGCTTCACCCGCCCCTTGCTGAAGTGCAGGTCGATCGGCACCAGGGTGTAGCCGGAGCGCTCGACCTTGCCGATCAGCTTGCGGATCTCGGCGGCGTTCAGCAGCAGCTTGCGGGTGCGGGTCGGCTCCGGCCGGACGTGGGTCGATGCCGTCGCGAGCGGCGTGATGTGTGCGTTCAGCAGCAGGATCTCGCCGTTGCGGACGATCACGTACGCCTCCTTCAGCTGGACCTGGCCGGCACGGATCGACTTGACCTCCCAGCCCTCGAGCACGAGTCCGGCCTCGAATCGTTCTTCGACCGTGTAGTCGAAGAACGCCTTCCTGTTCTGAACGATCGACATCGGCGGCGCTTCTCGGCGGAACCCGCCGCTATGATTTCACGTAATCCGCCATGCATCGCGTCGAGCGCAGCGTTTTCGTTCCCTTCACGGCCGAGCAGATGTTCACGCTCGTCGCCGCGATCAAGGATTATCCGAAGTTCCTGCCCTGGTGCGCCGGCACCCACGTCCGGCCGCGCCACGACGGAATGGTGGACGCGACCATCGACATCCACTATCGCGGCGTGCGCGCGAGCTTCACCACCTGCAACGAGAACCGGGCCCCGGAGAGCATCCGCATGTCGCTGGTCGACGGGCCGTTCCGCCGCCTGGCGGGCAACTGGCAGTTCCGGCCGCTGCGCGAGGACGCCTGCAAGGTGCATCTGCAACTGCACTACGACTTCGCGCCCGGGCTGCTCGGCCGCGCCATCGCGCCGGTGTTCGACGGCATTTCCTCGTCGCTGATCGACTCGTTCACCCGCCGGGCGGAGGCGATGTATGAGCCGCTCTGACGCCGCAACGGTGCGCGCCAGCGTTGTCTACCTGCGGCCCGGCCTGGTCTTCGAGCGGTCGGTCGTGCTGCCGGCGCCAGCGACGATCGCCGCTGCGGTGCAGGCGAGCGGAGTGCGGCAAGCGGCGGCGGAACTGGCCGGGGAAGAACTCGCGGTCGGCGTCTTCGGCGACCGCCGCCGGCTGTCCGATCCGCTGCGCGACGGCGACCGGGTCGAGATCTACCGTCCGCTCACCATCGATCCGAAGGAGGCGCGGCGCGTCAGGGTCGCGGTCCGCGACCGCCGGCGCACCGCTGCCGCGCGCTGAGCGCTGGTTCGATCATTGGCAATGTTGCTCGATTTCCGCCCGAGTGCGCGCGCGCTCGGCGGCGCGGGTGGCGTCATCCATGATTTCCTTCTGCCCGGCGGCGTTGACGCGGGCGACGCGGAAGCCGCCGTCGAGCGTGCGCTGGTAGGCGCGCAGCCGCTCGCAGTTCTCGGCGATCTTTGCCTGTCGGGCTTCCTCGTCGGCGGCTTTCTTCTGCGCCTCGGCGAGCTGCTGCTGGCGCAGCTTCGCCTCGATCTCCCGATCCGCCTTGTCCTGCGGCCGCGGCTGCGCCGGGCGAGCCTGGACCGGCGTCGCCGCCTCCGCCGCGGTGTCGGCCGGACGCTCTAGCGCGGACAAACGCTGCGTTGCGGCGGGCTGGCGCACGATACTCTTCGTCGGAACCGACTTCGGCGGCGGCTGGTCCGAGTACACCATCCGTCCCGCTGCGTCGCGCCACGCCCACTGCGCCGGCGACGGAGCCGACCATGCCAGCAGGGCGCAGCCAAGTGCCGGCAGCAGCAGGGACGCGAAACGCATCGAGCACTCTCCCACGGTACGTGCCTATTGTCCGCGAGCGGGTGAAGGCTTGGCAATCGCGGTCCGTTCGCCCGTGCGGCCTAGACCGTCGCCGCGAGCGCGCCGGGCCGTCCGCGGCGCGGGGCTCTCGGGCGCCGGCGTGGCAAAGCCAGGCGAGGCTGCTGCGTATACTTCCATTTTGCGTCATGAGGATTCGCCATGCGGTTGAGCGAAAAAGCGCTGACCTTCGATGACGTTCTGCTCCTTCCGGCCTATTCGGCCGTCCTCCCCCGCGACACCCGCCTTGCCACCCGCGTCACGCGCAACATCGCGCTGAACCTGCCGCTGGTGTCCGCCGCCATGGACACGGTGACCGAGGCGCCGCTGGCCATCGCGCTGGCGCAGGAAGGCGGCATCGGCATCATCCACAAGAACCTGAGCCCGCAGAAGCAGGCCGCCGAGGTGGCGCGGGTCAAGCGCTTCGAGGCCGGCGTGCTGCGCGATCCGATCACGATCTCCCCGGAGATGACGGTGCGCGAGGCGCTGGACCTGCAGCGCACGCACCGCATCTCCGGGCTGCCGGTGGTGCAGGGCAGGCGGGTGGTCGGTATCGTCACCAACCGCGACCTGCGCTTCGAGGAACGGCTCGACGCCAAGGTGGCGGAGATCATGACGCCGCGCGAGCGGCTGGTGACGGTCGGCGAGGGCGCCACTCTCGACGAGGCCAAGGCGCTGATGCATCGGCACCGGCTGGAGCGGGTGCTGGTGGTCGACGATGCGTTCGAACTGCGCGGCCTGATCACGGTCAAGGACATCACCAAGGCCACCGAGCATCCCAACGCCGCCAAGGACCAGTACGGCAAGCTGCGCGTCGGCGCGGCGATCTCCACCGGGGCGGACTCCGACGAGCGCGCCGAACTGCTGGTCAAGGCCGGCGTCGACGTGCTGGTCGTGGACACCGCGCACGGCCACAGCCAGGGCGTGCTCGACCGCGTGGCCTGGGTGAAGAGGAACTTCCCGAAGGTCGATGTCGTCGGCGGCAACATCGCCACCGCCGCCGCCGCCAAGGCGCTGCTCGACGCCGGCGCCGACGGCGTGAAGGTCGGCATCGGCCCCGGATCGATCTGCACCACGCGCATCGTCACCGGCGTCGGCGTGCCGCAGATCACGGCGGTGGCCAACGTGGCGAAGGCGCTCGCCGGAACCGGCGTGCCGATCGTCGCCGACGGCGGCATCCGCTACTCCGGCGACATCGCCAAGGCGCTCGCCGCCGGCGCGTACAGCGTCATGCTCGGCAGCATGTTCGCCGGCACCGAGGAGGCGCCGGGCGAGGTGATCCTCTACCAGGGCCGCTCGTACAAGAGCTACCGCGGCATGGGCAGCCTGGGCGCGATGCAGCAGGGATCGGCCGAGCGCTACTTCCAGGACAACGACGCCAACGTCGACAAGTTCGTGCCCGAGGGCATCGAGGGCATGGTGCCGTACAAGGGCAGCGTGCTGGCGATCATCTTCCAGTTGGCCGGCGGCATCCGCTCGGCGCTCGGTTACTGCGGCTGCCGCAGCATCGAGGAGATGCGCACCCGGGCCGAGTTCGTCGAGATCACCGCTGCCGGCGCCCGCGAGTCGCACGTGCACGACGTGAAGATCACCAAGGAAGCGCCGAATTACCGCGTCGAGTAACGCCAGGTTCCCGCAGGCGGCGCGCCAGGCGCCGCCTTGCTCTCGCGGCCGCGCACGGCTGCGTCAATCCGATCGCGCTGACCGGCGCGCCCACCGATGAGCCACGAGAAAATCCTGATCCTCGACTTCGGCTCGCAGGTCACGCAGCTGATCGCGCGCCGCGTGCGCGAAGCCGGCGTGTACTGCGAGATCCACCCGAGCGACGTCTCGGGGCAGTTCATCCGCGACTTCGCGCCGAAGGGGATCATCCTGTCCGGCAGCCACATGTCGGCGTACGAGGAGACGACCGACCGGGCGCCGGACGCGGTCTTCAGCCTCGGCGTGCCGGTGCTCGGCATCTGCTACGGCATGCAGACGATGGCGCAGCAGTTGGGAGGCCGCGTCGA
This sequence comes from uncultured Burkholderiaceae bacterium, assembly GCA_964388005.1. Classification (GTDB taxonomy): domain Bacteria; phylum Pseudomonadota; class Gammaproteobacteria; order Burkholderiales; family Burkholderiaceae_F; genus JADJWR01. The sequence goes on along the minus strand of CAYLZU010000174.1, from coordinate 308 downwards.
GGGCGGCCACCAGCGCGAGTTCGGCTACGCCGAGGTGCGGGCGCGCGGGCATACGCGACTCCTCGGCGGCATCGAGGATTGTCGCAACGGCGACGGGCACGGCCTGCTCAAGGTGTGGATGAGCCACGGCGACCGGGTGGTCGAGCTGCCGCCGGGCTTCAAGCTGATGGCCTCGACCTCCAGCTGCCCGATCGCCGGCATGGCCGACGAAGCGCGCCGCTACTACGGCGTGCAGTTCCACCCCGAGGTCACGCACACGCTGCAGGGGCAGGCGATCCTGACCCGCTTCGTGCGCGAGATCTGCGGCT
>CAYLZU010000173.1:0-6836 GCA_964388005.1 uncultured Burkholderiaceae bacterium | reverse complement strand
CGACATCCTGAAGGAAGACCAGGGCCAGAACACCTGCATCTTCTCGACCGAGTTCAGCCTCAAGGTGATGGGCGACATCCAGGAATGGTTCGTTCATCACAACGTCAGGAACTTCTATTCGGTGTCGATCTCCGGCTATCACATCGCCGAGGCCGGCGCCAACCCGATCTCGCAGCTCGCCTTCACGCTGAGCAACGGCTTCACCTTCGTCGAGGCGTACCTGGCGCGCGGCATGCACATCGACGACTTCGCGCCGAACCTGTCCTTCTTCTTCAGCAACGGCATGGACCCCGAGTACACGGTGATGGGCCGGGTGGCGCGCCGCATCTGGGCCGTGGCGATGCGTGACAGGTACGGCGCCAACGAACGCAGCCAGAAGCTCAAGTACCACTGCCAGACCAGCGGCCGCAGCCTGCACGCGCAGGAGATCCAGTTCAACGACATCCGCACCACGCTGCAGGCGCTGATCGCCACCTACGACAACGCCAATTCGCTGCACACCAACGCCTTCGACGAGGCGATCACCACGCCGACCGAGGACAGCGTGCGCCGCGCGCTGGCGATCCAGCTCGTCATCAACCGCGAGTGGGGCCTGGCCAGGAACGAGAACCCCAACCAGGGCAGCTTCATCATCGACGAGCTCACGGAACTGGTCGAGGAGGCGGTGCTGAAGGAGTTCGAGGCGATTTCCGAGCGCGGCGGCGTGCTCGGGGCGATGGAACTCGGCTACCAGCGCGGCAAGATCCAGGAGGAGTCGCTGCACTACGAGAGCCTCAAGCACACCGGCGAGTACCCGATCGTCGGCGTGAACACCTTCCGCAACCCGCACGGCGACCCGGTGCCGCAGCAGATCGAACTGGCCCGCTCGACCGAGGAGGAGAAGCAGAGCCAGCTCGCGCGCCTGCGCGACTTCCAGAAGCGCCACGCCAAGGAGGCGCCGGCGATGCTGGAGAGACTCAAAGGCGCGGTGATACGCAACGAGAACGTGTTCGCGGTGCTGATGGACGCGGTGCGCGTGGCTTCGCTCGGCCAGATCACCAATGCGCTGTTCGAGGTGGGTGGGCAGTATCGGCGCAGCATGTAGCGGCCAGCTGGCCGATGTGCCGGCCTTCATCGAGGTGAAGAAGGAGCGACGTCCGCCGGCGCAGCGAGTTGGAGCCGGTCACGGGGAGCGAGCGGCGATTCGCGGTGAACTTCGTCCACTCCGCCAACGGACACCTGTTCGTCAAGTTCGCCCGAGCGCCCGGAAGGCCCACCGATCCGAAGCCGCTCGCCGAGTCTCCGCCGCCGGAAGATCTCCGCGCCCGCTGCCGATCTGGCGATGACGAGGCAAGAGGCGGGCCGGATCCATCGTCGCGGTAGCCGCGGACCGGAGCGAAACGCTTCAGTCACCCGGACGATACCGAAGGCACCCGCTCCGGCGACAATTGTCCGCATGAAATCGATCGGCCCGGTCATCGCCGCCACCTTGCTCGCCATGCTGCCGCTCGCCGCGCCGGCGGCGGCAAAGCCGGCGGCGGGTGATCAGGCCGCGCATCCCGCGGCGGCGCTGGTGCAGGAGTCGGTCCGCGCCAGCCGCAGCAGCCCGGACGACTCGCTGCGCCTCGCCAGCGAGGCGCTGTCGCTGCTGGCGACGCAGCCGGACGCCGACCTCGAGATCCGCGCCCGACTGGCGCTGTGCGACTACTACGTCGAGCGCGACCTCGACCGCGCCCGCGAGGCGCTGGCGCAGGCCACCGCGCAGTTGCCGCTGGCGCGCCGCAGCGGGCTGCGCGGCGGCGTGTCGGGCTGCGAAGGCGAGATCGCCGAAGCCACCGGCGACAACGCCAGGGCGCTGGCGTCGTTCGAGCGCGCGGTGTCGGCGGCCGAAGCCGCCGGCGACGACGAGATGCTCGCCAACGCGCTGTACCTGCGCGGCTGGCTGCGCGGCGTGCAGGGTGACTACGCGCTCGGCCTGCACGACATGCGCCGCTCGCTGGCGCTGTACGAGAAGGGCGACTTTCCCGAGCACTCGCGCACCGCCGTCAACGGCATCGCCAGCATCTACAACCGCATGGGCGACTACGCGCAGGCGCAGCGGTACTTCGAACAGGCGGCCAAGGCGCAGCTCGCCGCGGGGCTCCAGCGCGAGGCGGTGGTGTCGCTGTACAACCTCGGTCGCACGCACGGCAACCTCGGTCAGTGGGAGGCGGCGCAGCGGTCCTACCAGCAGGCGCTGGAGATCGCCCGCCGGCTCGATTACGCCCGCGGCGAAGCCTACGCCCTGCGCGGCCTGGCCGGCGTTCACAACGCCCGCGGCGAGTGGCAGCGCGCCCTCGAAAGCCTGGCGCAGGCGGAGCGATTCGCCGCCAACGCGCCGGACGCCCGCCTGCAGGCGCAGCTGGCGCTGGTGCGGGCGATGGCGCTGCGCGGAGCAAGGAGGCCGGCCGACAGCATCCCGCTGCTGAACGCCGCCCTGGCCACGTTCGCCAAGGCCGAGTCGCTGGCGGAGATGGCGGCCGCCCACGAGGCCCTGGCGGCGGCGCAGGCCGACCTCGGCGACTGGCGCAATGCCTTCGAGCACCAGCGAAGGCTCAAGGACATCACCGACCGCCTGCACGCGCGCCAGCTCGACCAGCGCTTCCTGACGCTGAAGGTCGAGTTCGACACCGCGGCGCGCGAGAAGGAGAACGGGCTGCTGCTGCGCGAGAAGGCCGCCACCGAGGCGGCGCTGGCGCAGGAACAGCACGCCGGCGAACTGCGGATCGTCGCCGTGTCGCTGGCGGCGCTGCTGGCGCTCGTGCTCGGCATGCTGGCGTGGCGGCATCGGCGAACCAGCCGGACGATGCAGGCGCTGGCCATGACCGACGAGCTCACCGGCCTGCCCAACCGGCGCGCGGTGCTGGCGCGGCTGGCGGAGCTGCTCGACGGCGGCCGGCCCTGCGCGGTGCTGATCGTCGACGTCGATCACTTCAAGTCGATCAACGACCAGCACGGGCACCTGGTCGGCGACGAGGTGCTGCGCGCGGTGGCGGGCGTCATCGCCAAGGTGCTGCGGCGGCCGATGGTGACCGGGCGCCTCGGCGGCGAGGAGTTCCTGCTGCTGCTGCCGCAGACCGAACTCGAAGCCGCGGCACAGGTGGCCGAAGAGGTACGGGTGGCGGTGGCGGCGATCGACACCTCGCGCTGGTACAGCGGCGGCAGGCTGTCGATCAGCGCCGGGGTGGCGATGGCCTACCCGGGTCCGGGCGCGGTGGCCGACGCCCTGCGCCGCGCCGACGAAGCGCTGTACGCAGCCAAGGCGGCGGGCCGCAATCGCGTGCACACCGGCCAGCTGGTGCTGGCCGCGTAGTCGGCCGCTGCCCGCGACCCGCGGGCCCGTCTCGCGCGGCGATGCGTCGCCGCCGGCCGCACCGATAATCGCCGCGCCGCGTCACCGTCCACCGTGGCCGCGGCGCCGACCACGTGGCCACTTCCCGAAGCCGCACCACCAGACCACCCGCGATCACTGCCGCGCGGGTGCCGCAGACCCGTCTCGGCCGCCTGGCCAGCGTGGCGCTGGCGGTCGGCGACCTGGCGCTGAGCGGCGCCGCCGCCGGCATGCGACGGGTGGCCTCCGGCGGCAGCGCCGCCGATGGCGCCGCCGCCCTGCTCGCCACCGGCACCGCGCGCCGCCTGGCGCGGCGGCTGGCGCGGCTGCGCGGCGGGGCGATGAAGCTCGGCCAGCTGATGTCGCTGCAGGGCGCGCACTTCCTGCCGCCGGAGTTCGCGCAGGCGCTCGAGATCCTGCGCGCGCAGGCAGCGCCGATGCCGGCGGCACAGCTGCGCCGCGTGCTCGGCCGCGAGTACGGCAGGGGCTGGGAGCGGCGCTTCGCCGAGTTCGATCCCGAGCCGATCGCGGCGGCGTCGATCGGCCAGGTGCATCGCGTGCGCGCCGCCGATGGCCGCGATCTGGCGCTCAAGGTCCAGTATCCCGGCGTGGCGCGCTCGATCCGCAGCGACGTCGACAACCTCGCGGTGGCGCTGCGGGTGCTCAAGCTGCTGCCGCACGAGGTCGACATCCAGGCGATCGCCGACGAAGCCGCGCGCGAACTCGGCCAGGAGGCCGACTATCTGCTCGAAGCGGAGTCGCTCCGCCACTTCGCGGCGCTGGTGGCCGACGAGCCGCGGCTCCTGGTGCCGCGCGCGCACCGCGATCTGACCACGCCGCGCATCCTGGCCATGGACTTCATGGACGGCGAGCCGCTGGAGGCTCTGGCCGACGACGACGTGCCGCAGGCCACCCGCGATGCGGTCGGCACGCTGCTTCAGCGGTTGATGTTCCGCGAGCTGTTCGAGTTCGGAACCATGCAGACCGACCCGAACTTCGCCAACTACCTCTGGCAGCGGGACAGCGGCAAGGTGGTGCTGCTCGACTTCGGCGCCACCGTGCGCTTCGACCCGCGGTTCGTGCGCAACTACGCCCTCATCACCCGCGCCGTGATCGACGGCGACCGCGAAACCGTCGCGCGGCTGGTGGTGGCCATCGGCTACGCCGCCGAGTCCGACTCGCGGGCGCTGGTGCAGGCCACCACCGACGTGATCCTGCTGGTGTGCGAGCCGCTGCGGCAGGCCGGACCGTACGACTTCGCCGCCTCCGACCTGCCGGCGCGCGTGGCCGCGCTCGGCGTCGACCTCGGCCTGCGCCAGGGATTGCTGCGGGCGCCGCCGCCGGAGACGATGTTCTTGCACCGCAAGCTGGTCGGCTCGTTCCTGACCCTGGCGCACATCAGGGCGCGGGTCGATTCACGGGCGCAGATCGAACCGCTGCTCGGGCCGGCGAGTCGCAGCCGCTAACGGCGAGGCGCGAGCACTCCTCACGCGGAGCGGAAGTCCGGCGGCCCTGCCGCGGCGGCGTCGGCGCCGACCCACAGCCGGAACAACTGCTCGTCGGTGGCGCGCAGGCGCCGGCTCATCTCGCGGGCGAGATTCATCTGGATCAGCGCGAACTGGACCGGGTCGCGCTCGAACAGGGCGAACAGATCGGCGGCGGCGATCTCGATCGCGCGGCAGGGTTCGAGCGCGCGCACGCCGGCGCTGCGCGGCCACAGGTCGAGCAGCGCCATCTCTCCGAAGCAGTCGCCCGAGGCCAGCTCGCACAGGCGCAGTTCACGCCCCTGCCAGGTCCTGACGACCTCGACCCGGCCGGCTTCGAGCACGAACATCTCGTTCGCCGCATCGCCCTCGCGGAAGAACCAGGCGCCGGCGTCGATCTGCGCCGTGCGGGTCCGGCCGACGAGGAACTCCAGCGTCTCCGGCGCCAGGGCACCGAAGATCGGCATGCCCTGCAGCAGTGCGGTGCGCGACGGCGTCATGGCACGTCCCCCGGTGGGCGCGGCGCCGGACAGCGGCGCGACGCGATCGTTCTACTCGCCTGCGGCGGCGACGGGAAGCGCCGCGGGCGTCGAGTCCAACAGGGCGTCAGGCGGTCGCCAGCGCGAACTGATGGCTGTCGACGACATGGCGAAACCGCGTGACGAGTCCACGATCGCCGAACGTCCACAGGTGCACTTCGAGGTCGCGGATCGTCCTGCCGTTGGCCTTGACCCGCAGCTCGAGATGGATCGGCACCGCCACCATGTTGGCGCCTTCGAGGAACGCCGCAGGCTCGAAGCGAAGGAAGTCGAAGTCGGCCAGCGTCGCGAAGAACTGCAACACCCCGTCGTGGCCGCGCCGCGGCTGGTACCACTTCAGCACCGGGCCGCCCCAGTCGTGCTCCCATTCCACCTCCGGCGCCAGCCGCGCCAGGATTCCGGGCGTATCGCCGCGGCCGAAGCATTCGTAGATCGCCTTCACTGCGTCGACGTTTCCGCTCATTGGTCTGCCTCGCCTCGATCAGATCGAGCCCCGGACGATGCCACCGGTGATCGCCCCGGTCGATCCTGAAGTTCCGGCAGCCGAACGACAGCGACGCTGGCGCCGGGCGGCCAATGCGCCGCGCGGAGTCCGTCGCGGCGACTTCCAATGTGAGCGCTGGCTCACTGGGAGATCATTGCTTAAGCTGGCGCGAGGACGAAGCGCCGAACCGAGTGCGGCTTCGTTGATGCTCCGGCGTCTGACGCCTCCCGGCCTGTCGGTCGCAGCGGCTTCCGCGCCGGGAACCAGGGCTCTCCAACGGCTCAAACCCTGCGTTAGCGCAAAGCCGCGATGTCCCGCCTTCCTAGACTCGCCGCCAGATGCTGCACTGCGGAGTTCCCTTGACCGTCGCCCGTTCCGCTCGCCTGCCGGCCACAGGCCGGTTCTGGTTCGGCTGGCTGCTGGCGGCGCTGATGGCCCTCGCCGCCGTGGCCGCGCCTGCCGCGCGCGCCGCCGAGCCGGCCGACCCGAACCGCATCGAGCTGTTCGTCCGCGAAGGCTGTCCGCACTGCGGCGAGGCCGAGGAGTTCATGGCAAGGCTCGGGCGCGAACGGCCGGAGCTCGAGATCACCATCCGCGACGTGCAGAAGGATCCGGCGGCGATGGCCAGGCTGCAGGAGCTGGTGCGCGCCTCCGGCGCCGGCGTGGCGCGGGTGCCGGCGGCCTGGGTCAGCGGCCAGCTGATCCTCGGCTACTCCGCCGACGCCAGCACCGACAAGCTGATCCGCAGTGCGCTGGCCGGGGCGCCGGTCGCGGGCGGCGCCGTCGGCGACGGCAGCTCCTGCGACGCCGAGGACAGCCTGTCGTGCCCGAGCACCGGCCACGGCGGCGCCGAGCAGTTCGTGGTCTCCTTCCTCGGCCGCACGATCACGCTCGACGACATCGGCCTGCCGCTGTTCTCGATCGCCCTCGGCCTGCTCGACGGCTTCAACCCCTGCTCGATGTGGGTGCTGTTGCTGATG
>CAYLZU010000172.1:0-6886 GCA_964388005.1 uncultured Burkholderiaceae bacterium | reverse complement strand
GGTCGACACAGGCGGCGCGTCGTGCGGCCGCGCAGGAGTGCGCGCGTCGCCGCGCAGGGCGACACCCGGCGGCGAACTGCCGTCGCTGTTGCGCTGGATCCGCGCCCATAGGGCGCCGCTGCTGCAACCGACCGTCAAGCCGTCAGGGTTCGCGACCGCAGGTTCAGGCCACCGATGACGCTCGCAGAGGGATACGGCACCGCGCAGGCTCCGGCCGCGGCCGCCGCCCGCACGCCTCTCGAGCGGTTCCTGCGCCTGTTCACCGACGTGCGCGAAGGGGAAGGGACGCAGTTGCTGCTGCTCGCCTTCAACGTCTTTCTGATCCTCAGCGCCTATTACCTGATGAAGCCGGTGCGCGAGGTGCTGATCCTCGACCGGCCCGACGGCCCGGAGATGAAGGCCTATGCCTACGGTGCCCAGGCGTTCGTGCTGTTCGCGGCCGTGCCGCTGTATGGCGCGCTCGCCAGCCGCCTGCCCCGGCGCCGGCTGATCAATATCGTCACGGCATTCTTCATCGGCTGCCTGCCGGTGTTCTACATGCTGGCGGTGGACAAGGCTCCGATCGGCGTCGTCTTCTTCCTCTGGATCGGCGTCTTCAGTCTGATGGTGATCGCGCAGTTCTGGGCCTACGCCAACGACGTGTACACGCCGGAGGAAGGCAAGCGGCTGTTCGCCGTGATTGCCTTCGGCGCCTCCAGCGGCGCGGTCTTCGGATCCTGGGCTTCGCGGCACCTCATCGGCGTGCTCGGCGTGAACGCGCTGCTGCTGGCCGCCGCCGCGGTGCTCGCCGCGAGCCTGCTGCTGTTCAACGTCATCGACCTGCGCGGAAGGGCGGCGGGTCGCCCGCGGCCGGCTTCCGATGCGGACGCGAAGATCGGGGGCGGCAACCCCTTCGCACTCGTCGCTGGCAGCCGTTACCTGCTGCTGATCGCGGCGTTGATCTTTCTTCTGAACTGGGTCAACTCGATGGGCGAGTACATCCTGTCGGCGATCGTCAAGCACGCCGCCGACACGGAGGTCGCCGCGGGGCGGCTGGCGGTCGAGGACAAGGGCCAATACATCGGCGCCTTCTTCGCCGGGTACTTCGAGGTCGTGAACGTGGTCGGCATGCTGCTGCAGCTGTTCCTGGTGTCGCGAGTCGTCAAGTACCTCGGCGTTCCGGTCGCCCTGTCCATCCTCCCGGTCGTTTCGCTCGGCACCTGTACCCTGGCCGCGCTCGTGCCGTCGGTAGCCGTGGTGCGCTGGGCGAAGACGGCCGAGAACTCGGTCGACTACTCGCTGATGAACACCGTGCGGCAGATGCTGTTCCTGCCGACCTCGCGGCAGGAGAAGTACAAGGCGAAGCAGGTCATCGACAGCTTCGTCGTCCGGGCGGGCGACGTGCTGTCGGCGCTGACCGTCTACGCCGGCACCGCCTACCTCGCGCTCAGCGTCACCCAGTTCGCCTGGTTCAATGCCGCGCTGGTGCTCGGCTGGATCGCGATCACGGTGCTCACCGGCCGCGAGTTCAACCGGCGGGTCGCATCGCTCGGGGACGACGCGACCCGCCTGCTCGATCGATCCCCGCGGGGAGCCGGCTGATGGTCCGCGCCGCTTCGCTGTTCGCCGCCGCGATCGGCCTGGTCGCGGCGCTGTTTGCTTCGGGTGTCGCCGTTGCCCAGGACCGCGACCAGTACCGGCGCTGGATCACCGAGATGAAGGAAGCCGAGCGCGGGCCGTTTTCCGCCATCAAGTGGTTCTGCAAGGACGGCCGCGTCCTGGGTGCGCAGGACTACGCCTGCGCCACGAAAGGGAATGGCTGGCAGCACGGCGAATGGAGCGACCGCACCAGGCGCCTGCGGGCCGATGGCTACCGGGTGGCGACGCTGCTGGCCGGAATCGACGCGGCCACGGCGGTCGCCGCCCCCGACTTCCCGGACTTTTACGCGCAGCTGATGATCGAGCGGTTCCTCGTCGCCGCCGACAGCGGCTGGGTCCTGCGCAGGGCGCAGTTCTACCGGGGCGCGATCCAGGAGGAGGACGAGCGCGAGGGGGCGCGGAACCTGCTGCTGGCCATGGCGGCCCGGGACGAGTGGATCGGCCGCGGGTACGGGGCCCTTCGCGCCGGGGTCCGGCTGCTGCCCCACGGCGCGGACTCCGCTTCGGCGCAGAAGGTGCGCAACATGGCGACCGCGCTGGCCGACCGCGATCCGGCGTTCCAGACGCTGCGGATCAAGATCCACAACGCGATGGATGCCTCCGACGCGGCGAGCGTGCGCACCTGGGCGACGAAGGCGGCCGACGCGGCGCTCAGGCAGCAGGCCGAAGCGCTGGCGGCGGAGATCGATCGGCTCTATGCGCCGCGTCCGCTGGGCGAGCTGCTCCAGACCGAGGCCAGGACCCTTGCGGCCGCGCCCGAGGTACAGAAGCTGCTGCTCGAGGCGCGCGAGCAGACTGCGAATCGCGCTGGTGCGGCCGACCGCTTTGCCGCCACGGCGAAGCTGCTGGCTGATATTCGCGACGCCCTGCCGAAAGTGCAGTCTCCGGCCGCGCGGCTGCGCGTGCTCGATCTGTCGCTCGCCGTCGAAGCGGAGAACTTCCGTGCCGCCGCCGACGTGCGCAGCGACCTGCCGAAGGGATCGCGGAGCGCGGCGGTGGCCGCGCTCGCCGCCGCCGCCCAGGCCGCCTACGGTACCGGCATGATCAACGCGCGGCAGCGCTCCGAGCTGCGCCGGACCATTGCCGCGCTCTCGGTCGGGCAGATCGCGCTCGCCGACTACCTCCGCGAGCTGCGCGCCCTCGCCCTGGTCCCCGGCTGGGCCACCCAGTCGCTGCGCTTCGACTTCGGCGAGGCGATGGACAAGCTGGCCGAGATCGAGCCGCTGGCCAGCCTCTTCATCCAGGACCAGCTCCGCGGCAGCCCGCTGCTTCTGTACTCGGCGGCGCTCGACGCCCTGTCGCGCGACGCGAACCGGCTCGCCGGCGTCCGGCACAGGATCTTCGACCGGGAGATCGGCACCGGATTCGCCGCGCTGAACCCCGGGCTGGCGCGCGGCGTTCTGCGCGCCGCGCCCGACATGACGCGGTTGGACACGCTCCGAGCCGATGGCATCTACGTGCTGCCGGAGACCGTCGCCGATCTTCCGCCGGTCGCCGGCATCCTGACCACCGGCGCCGGCAACCCGCTATCTCATGTCCAGCTGCTCGCCCGCAACCTCGGCATCCCGAACGTCGCGGTCGACGCGTCGCTGCTGCCGGCCCTGCGCGCCCATGACGGCAGGACGATCGTGCTGGCCGTAAGCCGCGCCGGCCTGGTCGAGATCAGCGACGACGGACCCGGCTGGGACCGGGTATTCGGCAGCGAGGCGAAGGCGCAGACGAACGTGATGCTCGAGCCGGATCTCGCCAAGCTCGACCTGTCGAAGACGGACCTCGTCAGCCTGGGCGAACTGCGCGCGCGCGATTCAGGCCGCATCGTCGGACCCAAGGCGGCCAAGCTGGGCGAGCTGAAGGCGACCTTCCCGGACCGGGTCGCGCCCGGCGTCGGCATTCCGTTCGGCGCCTACCGGGAGGCGGTGCTCGACCGCCCGTACCGCAACAGCGGCAAGACCGTCTACCAGTGGCTGGTCGAGAGCTTCCGCAAGCTCGAGACGATGCCGGCCGGCTCGCCCGAGGCCGATGCGTTCGGAGAGAAACTGCGCGCGGAGATCTACGCGATCGTGCGCAATACCGATCCCGGCCCCGCCTTCCGCAGCCGGCTGCGCGCGGCGATGGCGAAAGAGTTCGGAGTCGATTTCAACGGCGGCGTGTTCATCCGCTCGGACACCAACGTCGAGGACCTGCCCGGCTTCACCGGCGCCGGGCTGAACCTGACGCTGTTCAACGTGGTCGGCTTCGACAACATCGTGAAGGGCATCTCCGAGGTCTGGGCCTCGCCGTACACGCCGCGCGCCTGGGCCTGGCGGCAGGCGCACATGAAGGGACCCGAGCACGTCTACCCCGCGGTGCTCCTGCTGCGCACCGTCCCGTCGGCCATCTCGGGCGTCATGCTCACCCAGGACGTCGACAGCGGCGATCGCGACGTGCTCACCGTCGCCGTCAACGAAGGCGTCGGCGGTGCCGTCGACGGCCAGGCAGCCGAGTCGGTGCGAATCGGCCGCAGGACCGGCGACCTGCGCCTGATGGCCACCGCCACCGCGCCGCGGCGGCTGGTGCCGCAGGCGAAAGGCGGCATCGCCAGGCTGCCGGCGTCGGGAGCCGACACGCTGCTCGGACCCGGCGAGGTCAGGCAGCTCATCGCCGTCGCCGACGAGGTCGACGCGAAGTTTCCGCAGCTCGGCGAGGACGGCAAGCCCGTGGCCGCGGACGTCGAGTTCGGATTCGTCGACGGCAAGCTGTGGCTGCTGCAGATCCGCCCATTCAACGAAAGCCGCGCGGCGCGCGGCGCGAGCTACCTCGTCGAGATGGACAAGGCGCTCGCGAAACTCCAGGACCGGAGGGTCGACATGCGCGAGGCAATGCAATGACACGACGCGGAATGCGACTGTTCCGAATGCTCGCCTCGTCCGTCATGGCGGCGGCAGCGGCGCTAGCGGGCGGCGCGGCTGCCTATCCGCTCGACGGCTATCCGGAAACCGGCATCCGGCGCCTCGAAGGCATGCGGCTGGCGCAGGAGGGCGTGGTCAAGGACGTCAAGCAGCCGCCGGGTGGGCTGTTGCCGACGAAGGACGTCGATCTGCGCCTCGCGGGGCAGACGTTCGACCTGCCGGCGCCCGATCCGGAACTGACGCGATTGCTCGCCGCGACGCTGACCGGCGGCATGCAAGCCTACGGCTTTGCGGTGCTCGATCTCACCGACCCGGCGAAGCCGCGCTACGCCGAGCACCGCGGCGATCACCGGCAGAACGTCGGCAGCGTCGGCAAGCTGGTCGTCGCGCTGGCGCTGTTCCAGGCGCTGGCCGACACCTGGCCGGACCTCGACGCCCGCCGGCGCGTGCTGAAGGAAACCGTCGTCACCGCCGACGCCTTCTCGCAGACCGACAGCCACACCGTTCGCATTTTCGATCCGGCGACGAAGACCCTCATCCGCCGGCCGGTGCAGATCGGCGACCGGGCGAGCCTGTACGAATGGCTCGACTGGATGCTGTCGCCGAGCTCGAACTCCGCCGGCGGCATGGTGATGCGCGAGGCGATGCTGCTGCGCCGGTACGGCACCGCGTATCCGCCCCCGGAAGCCGAGATCAGGCGCTTCTTCGACGAGACGCCGAAGGCGGAGCTGACGGCGCTGCTGCGGCAGACGTTCCACGAGCCGATCACGCGCAACGGCCTCGATATCGACTCGCTGCGGCAGGCGAGCGTCTTCACCGCGGGCGGCAAGAAAAAGGTGCCCGACGCCGGTTCGAGCCATGGCACGGCGCGCGAGCTGATGCGCTACCTGCTGCGCATGGAACAGGGCCGGCTGGTCGATCCGTGGTCGAGCCGCGAGATCAAGCGGCTGATCTACGTCACCGAGCGGCGCATCCGCTACGCCTCTTCGCCGGCGCTCGCCGACGCGGCGGTGTACTTCAAGTCCGGATCGCTGTTCCAGTGCGCGCCGGAGCCGGGCTTCACCTGCCGGCCCTACGCCGGCAACGTCAAGAACTACATGAACTCGACCGCGATCGTCGAGTACCCGGCCGGCGGGCGGAAGCTGTACTACATGACCACCCTCGTCACCAACGTGCTGCGGAAGAACTCCGCAGCCGAGCACCAGGCGCTGGCCACGCAGATCCACAGCCTCATGCTGAAGCTGCACGACGGCCGGTGAGGGACCGAATTCCGGCCAGGGATCGCCCGGCGCGGCTCGCGCGCGGTCAGCGGCGGGCCAGCGTCGTTCGCGATGCGTCGACCAGCAGGCGGTGCAGCGGCAACGCGAGCCGCGCCAGCCACGCGCCGCCGTCCGGGTGCTCGGCCAGGCCGACGAGGACGTAGCGATGCGCACCGTACTCGACGAGTGCGCTGTCGGCGTGGTACGCGCCCCAGGTGCCCGACTTGCGGAAGATCCGGATTCCGGGGATGTTCTCGAGCGCCTTGACGAACTTGTGGTGAATGCCCGGGCTGGACAGCACCTGCTTCATCAGCGCGTTAAATGGCGGGCTCAACAACGCGTCGTTCGCAAGCAGGTAGTACAGCCGCGCCACCTGGTAGGCGGTGGCGCCGTGCGACAGGTTGCCCACCGGATCACGGCGGTACGCGCCGTCCTTGCCGTAGTTCTTGCCGACCCACAGCCCGCCCCCCGAGCCCGCGTCGTAGAACCGCCAGCGGGGCGACTGCAGGATCTCGAGCAGTCGCTCCCCGCCGACCCAGCCGAGCACGCGCGTCGCGTCGTCGTTGCTCGAGTAGCGGATCATGCTCGTCATCGCCTGCAGCCGCGTCTCGTCGAGCGGCATCCGGCCGGCCTCGGCTTCGGCCAGGGCGCCGAACAGGATGGCGATCTTGGGCAGGCTCGCCGCGTACATCATCCTGCCGCCGTTGAGCATCGCCAGCCGCGGAGCGTCGCGTTCGGTCACGTCGACGACGGCCAGTGACAGCCGGCCGGCCTGCGCTTCCCGCGCCAGGCCGAGTTCGCCGACGACGGCTTCGAGCCCGCGCTGCAAGTCCGCATCGCGCGCTTCGGCCAGATCCGGCAGCCCGCCTGGCTCGGCACGCGCGGCAGGGGCAAGCGTCAAGGCCGCCGGAAGAACGAGGAGCAGCCACAGCACGCGCAGGAATCGCATCGTTCTTCGCCCGCCAGACAACGAGACCTTCGAATGACTCCATTTTACTGGCGGGTAGGATGCCGACGTTTGCACCCGACGGCGTTTCCGACCATGGGACCGAGGCATTGCGCGTACCTTCGTCGTCAGGCCGCTCGAGAGCGGAACAGCGG
>CAYLZU010000171.1:0-6902 GCA_964388005.1 uncultured Burkholderiaceae bacterium | reverse complement strand
ACGGTGGTTCGACGGTGTGTTGAACCAGCGCTCAAATGTCCTGCCCAGCTTGGGGATCCAGGTTGTGTGCAGCCAGAACTGATAGAGCAGATTGCCCGACATGGCGAGCGTCACCGCCACCGGCGAGAAGCCGAGCCACAACAGCGGCGAGAAGAACAGCACCGTGCCGGTGATCTTGCCCGTCCAGCCCAGCCGCAGCGCGGTGGCCAGCGTCAGCTGGTTGGGCGAATGGTGCACCGCATGCGTCGCCCAGAACCAGCGCACGCGGTGCGCGCACCGGTGGTACCAGTAGTAGCAGAACTCGTTGCCCACGAACAGCAGCGCAATAGCCCACCACGAATCCATCGCGATCGTGAACTGGCGGTGCTCGTAGATCCAGCCGATCAAGGGGATCGCAAACGCCAGACCGAGCCCGGTGGACACCAGGTCGAAGATGCGCCGACCCACGGCATCGCCGATCGACGCCGCGAAGGCCCGCCAGTCGTAGCCACCCGGGGCGCGGCGCGACATGACGACGCCTTCGACGGCAGCGATACCCAGCAGCGCGACGATCAAAGCGCCGAGCCAGGGCCTCAGGTCGGAGGCCACGAGATCCTTGAGGGCGACGTGGTCCATGACGGGTCAGCCTCCGGCCGCCGCACGGCAGCCGGCGCTCAGGTCGGTGCGTTTGTCCATCGCGCACTGGCGCTTCTCGCTCTCACCCTGCGCTTCGGCATGCAACTTCTTCATCTCGGCCGCACGGGAGTCGGCCTTGCCGAGCTGGGCTTGGCACGCAGAAGACAGCGGGCCTTCGATCTCATGCAAGCAGGCGGCTATGCGCCCGTCGCCGGGCCGCATGCCGGGGCACAGCTTGCGCGCATCTGCTCGGCAGGCCCGCGCCATGGCGCGCTCGTTGGCTGCCGCAGGTGCGCCGAAGCACAGCAGCGCCACACATAGCCCGCCAAACGCCATGACGCGGGTGAAGTCCGCAACATTGCCGTGGCTCATGGCACGCTCCTTACGACTTCGCGCGTGGCCGGCTCGCCGTTGGCGCGCTCGATCGTCGTCTTGCCGTTGCCGTCGCCGTCGCGCATCGAGTTGCGGTGGCGCGTATCGCCGTTGAGACCGGTCGTGGTGCTCGTACCGCCAATGGCTGAGATGGGCGGCAGTGTTTGAAACTTGTGCATGGTGAAGTCCTGTGAAGACGCGTGGAAGAACAGACGCATCACACCGTGGTGCGAGCTGAGATTGGACACCGCCCAGCCCCGGCGCGCGCTGACGATGCACGACGAATTGCGACAGTGCTGTCGCAGTGGATCTGGCGGCCTGTCGCATAGCTTCACTGCCTAGCCATGTCGCTGATGCAACCGCTGGTTCTGCAACGCACCGCAGGCCGATCGAAGCAGATGAAGGCGAGGAACATGACGTCGAGCTTCTCGAACCGGGAGAAGATGCGGCGGTTGCCCTTGCGTCGGCGGAACAGGCGCTCGAACTCGTTGCGCCGCTTGTACATCTCGCGGTCGTTCTCCCCGGGCTCCGGTCGCATGCTCAGTGGCGGCGCGACCGGCGTGTAGCCCAGGTCCAGTGCGAGCTGGCGGGTCCACTGGGCAGGCCGCGCCAGTTTGCAGCCGTGCTCAGCCACGCCGAGGATGGCGTTGAGCACCTGCAGGTTGCTCAGACTGACGTCGCCGCCCTGACGCGGCAGCCACTCGGTGACCTGTTCGCACTGCGCGACGACGCCGGCCGACATCGCCGCCTTGATGCAGTGCTCCAGCAGCCACTCGCAGCCTTCTTTGCCGATGCGCTGGCGCCAACGCACCAGGCTCGACGGGTCGCGGGGCAGCTCATGCCGGAAGTAGCGCTCGCCGCTGAAGTGCTGCCAGTACGGGTTCTCGATCCAGCGCTGGACCACGTCCTCATCGGACATCGCGTAGGTGCGCTTCAGGTACAGCCGTGGACTTGGAAGCGCGATTCAAGCTCGCTGACCAGCACCTGCGACACGCGGCCGTGTCGGGTGCGGGTCAGCGGCGGGACCCGCTCCCGCCGCCCGTACGCGCTGCTCCGCGCTGAGCTCCGCTGGAGCGGGCCTGATGGTCCCGCTCGAGCTGAGCCGAGTGTTCGAAGTCCTGCGCCCGGCCGCCGTTCGCCGTCGGCGTGCGCGTGTCGGTCGCGGGGGTCGTGCGTGACTGCGTGCCACCACCCTGCTCCGTCTGCGTGGGCTTCTGCACCTGGTTCCACGAACCGTCGTCGTACTTCTGCCAGCCGCTGTCGGTCTTCTTGTAGACGTTGCCGTCGGCGCCGGCATAGACGTCGCCGCTCGCGGTCTTCACCGCACCGGCGCTGCTGCCGCCGGCGCCCTTGACGGCGGCACCTTCGGCGCCGGTGCTCGAGCTGAACGAGCCAGCCGAGCCGCGGGCGTTGCTCTGGCTCTGCGTATGCACCGTCTGGTTGGCGCCCGAGATCGTGCTCGACCCCCAGCGGCCGTAGGCATCGGCGTTTTGCTGCGTCGAACCGCTGACCCCCGTACGCGCGTTGTACCAGCTGGCGTTGCCGGCCGCGCCGTCGGGGCCGTAGACCGCGCTGCCGTGCGCATAGCTGCCGGTGCTCGGGTTGTAGGCAGAGAACGCACCGGCGCCGCCGTAGGGGCCGTAGACCGACCCGCCGCGGGCCCAGGCGCCTGTGGAAGGGTTGTAGGCCGTGCCGCCGCGGGCGCCGTAATACGGGCCGTAGACCGCGCCGCCGCGGACCCAGGCGCCCGTCGCCGGGTTGTAGTAGGTCGCCGCGCCGTAGGTCACCGGGTACGGGTAGAAAACCGGTATCGGCGCGGGGTAGACGTACGGCGGGTAGTAGTAGCCGGTGCCGTAGACGACGACGCCGTAGCTGACATAGGCCATCGTGTAGCCGGCGGTGTAGCCGAAGGTCACGGTCGTCGGCGTCGCGGCGTAGACCCGGACGTAGGTGCACGGGTACAGCGGGCTGGTCGGCGGGATCGAGTAGACGACGGCCGGAACGCTCGGCGCCAGCACCCACGCGCCGGCCGGCGACGGCGCGACGAACCACGCGCCCTGGTAACACGCGTAATACGCACCTTCGGCCTGCACCACGTTGAACGAGGTGTTGACCGCATAGGCCATGGTGGTGCCAGGAATCGGCTCGAACTTCGGCGGCCCGGCGTAGGCGACTTCGAGCTTCGCCGTCGACTTGTTCAGCGTCGCCTGCTGCGGGATCTGCGCCTGCTGCAGCGCCTGCTGCGCCTGCGGCGTGCCCGGCACCGAGGCCAGCACGAAGGCAAACGGGCCGTTCGCCGGGATGCGCTGGAAGTCCTGCGGCAGTTGTGCGGTGGCAAAGACCCATGGCCCCTGCAGCCCCGGCGCGGCGAACCAGCGGCCCGACACCAGGAAGTAGAACTGCCCGTCGCCCTGGTGGCGGAACAGCGGCGAACCGGTGTTGGACACGTATTGCAGCTGCGTGCCGGAGATCGGCGCGAACTTCGGCGCACCGTCGATGACGATCACCTCGGCCGGCGTTGTCGAAACGAACACCGTCGGCATGTCGGCCGCCGCGAGGCTGCGCCCGGGGATCTGCTTGCGCACGTCGGCGAAGTTGCGGTCGTTGGGCAGCGTCGACAGCGACGGCGGTAGCGCCCCGGCCGGTGCCCACGGCCCGGTGACCTCGGCAGCGCGCAGCCAGGCGCCGTTGTTCAGCCAGTACCAGGCCTTGGACTCGCCGTCGACGAACACGTCCCAGTTGGTGTTGACCGCCACCGACAGCGGCGTGGCGGGCACCGGAGCGAGCACCGGCTCGCCGTCGAAGACCAGCAGGCTTGCCGGGCGCTGGCTGACGAAGATCCGCGGCGGCTCGTTGCGCAATGCCGGCGGCGCGCTCGCCGCTGCCGGCGGCTCGTCGCGCAGGCTGGCCAGCACCATGTTCAGCGGCACCCGCTTCTCGGGCATCGCCGCCAGCGCCGCACGGATCCGCTCCTCGTAGCGCTGCGCCTGCATGGGGTCGGCCGCCGGGAACGTCGCGCGGGTCAGCCGGGCGTTGGACAGCGTCACCTGCCGGGCCGCCAGGTCGGTCGAGGTCGCGAAGCTCGCCTCGATCGTGCCGAGCATCGCCGACTTCGCGCCGGTGGCGGTCAGCTCCAGCGCAATGCGCGTGTTCAGCGTCTGCCGGTCGGGCCAGGAAATGACCTGCGGCTGGTGCACCAGCGCGCTGCCGCCTTGGCCTTGCACGAGGTGCGGCCAGGTGGCCGCGGCGGGTGACTGAGCAAGCGCCGGCACACCCGTGACCTGGCGCTCGCGCGCCTGGGCCGGCTCGGCGACGAAGGCCACCGAAGCGGCCAGCCCCATGGCGACGGCGCCAATGGCTGAGATGGGTGGCAGTGAGTGGAACTTGCGCATGGTGGACTTCCTGTGAAGACGGGTGGAAGTTCAGACGCATCACACCGTCGTGCGTGCCGAGATTAGACACCGCCCGGCCACCGCCGCGCGCTGACGATGCACGACGAATTGCGACAATGCTGTCGCATTGGCCCTGGCGGCCTGTCGCATAGCTACCCTACCGGGCCATGTCGCTGATCCAACCGCTTATCCTGATCGTGGACGACGACGCCGAGTTGTCCACCATGCTCGTGGAGTTGCTGGCACGCGAGGGCTGGTCCACGCACACCGTACTGACCGCTGGCGACGGCGAGCGTGCACTGGTGGCGCGCCAACCGGACGTCGTCCTGCTCGACGCGATGCTGCCTGACGGCAATGGCTTCGACCTCGCGCGACGCTGGCGTGCGGCACATCCCGCCCTCGGCCTGGTGATGCTCACCGCGCGCGGCGACCCAATGGATCGCGTGCTCGGCCTGGAGATCGGCGCAGACGACTACCTGGCCAAGCCGTTCGAGCCGCGCGAGTTGGTGGCGCGCGTACGTGCGCTGCTGCGCCGCGCGGCTCCGGACCGCGGAAACAGCGCGGTACTGCGTTTTGCAGGACTGTCGATCGATATCCTCAAGCGCGAGGTCACCGCCGGCGGCGGCGTGGTGGCGCTCACCAGCGTCGAATTCAAGTTGCTTGTTTCGCTGGCCAAACAGCCTGGCACCCCGCTGGCACGCGAGGCGCTCTCCGAGGCGGTGCAAGTAGGCAGATACCAGCCGCAGGAGCGCACGGTCGACGTGCAGATCGCGCGACTGCGGCGCAAGCTGCGCGACGCGAGTCCGGGCGCCGAGTGGATCGACACCGTGCGTGGCGAGGGCTATGTGTTCGTGCCGCGCGGCGGCAGCACCAGCGTGCGATAGCGCATTCGCCCGATGGCCCGCAACCGCAGCCTGTTCGCGCGCTTGCTCGCGGCGCAGGTGACACTGGCAATCGTGCTCACCGCGATGCTCGCGATGGTGTTCTACGCTGAGCGCAACCGCACCGTGGCGCAGCTTGTGACCTCGCACTGGGCACCGTCATTGCTGCTCGTGGCTCGCGGCGCGCCGATCGAGCAGGTGCGCCAGGTTGCGCCCGGGCTGCTGCGAGCTTCAGACCAACGTCCCGAAGCTGTGTTCGGGATCGCATCACTGGCGCCCCGCCGGACGATCATGCACGAGACACTGGTGGAAGCCGGACTGCCGGTAGAAGACGTGGTCTTCGGCCGCGAGCGGAACGCCCCAGTGAACGCGCCGACGCTTTGGCTGGCGCTGCGGGGCGACGACGGCGCACTTCGCTGGGTTGGCTTCGACGGCGGCTTTATCGAGGAGAACCTGCGCGAGCGCTTCTTGATTGCGGCGCTGCTGCTGTTCGGTCTGGCGGTCGGTGCCAGCGCGCTGATCGCGCATCGCCTGGCACAGCCGCTCGAAGCGCTGCGCGCGCGCATTGCCGCCGACGATGCGTCCGGCGGCCCGCTGCCGCACGCCAGCGCCGAGGTTCAGGCGATCGACGAAGCCTGGCGCGCGCTGCGCCAGACGCTCGACCAACAGGAGCGCGAGCGCGCGTTGCTGCTCGCGGGCGTGTCGCACGACCTGCGCAGCCCGCTCGGCCGCATCCGCATGGCCGCCGAGCTATTGCCCGATGGCGATGGCATCGCGCCAAGGCGCGATGCCATCGTGCGCAACGCGCTGCAAGCGGATCGGCTCGTTGGCAGTTTTCTTGACCATGTGCGCAGCGGCGAACTGCCTCTGGACGAGACGGTGGACGTGGCCGTCGTGGCACGCAGCGTGGCGGCACAGCAGCAGCGCGCCACGACCGAGCTGTCGGTCGAAACACCGGCGGCGCTCTTGGCACCTCACGTCAGCGCGGTGCTGATCGAACGCGTGATCGGCAATCTGCTCGACAACGCGTTCACCCACGGCCAGCCGCCAGTGCGCTTGACCGTGGGCAAGGCAGATCACCGGATACGCATCGAGGTCGAGGACTGCGGCCCTGGCATCGCGCCCGAGGACCAGCAGGCGATGCTGCAAGCCTTCGCGCGTGGCGATGCGAGCCGCAGGCATCCGGGTATGGGCCTGGGGTTGGCGGTTGTGCAGCGCGTGGCGTTACGAATGGGCGGCAGCGTTGCTTTCTTCCGCTCGGTAGATGGTGCACGGACCATCGTGCGGGTTGAGTGGCCGATGGGCTCAAGCGGCGAATGCCGCCGGCGGGCGCAGGAGAACTTGGGCCCAGATGCTCAATCAAGGAAGGCGTCGATGGATCCTTGATGAAGCGCGACCACTCAGAAGCGCTGCTGCTCTCGGTACGGACCTCGAAACTGACCACATGCTGCCGCAGCTTTGATCCGGTACAGCGTGCTCTGCTGGGGGTTTGGCGTTACGGGTGGAGCGGTTTGCCACCGGGCTCCCACTGGGGCGGCCGCCCGGTGGCTTGCACGAATTGCTCGCGGCGAGGCGAAACTGCACGGTCACTAGCTGCGCACTTCAATCGCCCTGAGCGCTAGCTGCCGATGTGCGCCTTCCG
>CAYLZU010000170.1:0-6940 GCA_964388005.1 uncultured Burkholderiaceae bacterium | reverse complement strand
CCGAGCCAGTCCAGTCTTTGACACGATATGCGCCATTGGCGGACAATCGCGCGTGCTGACGGTCATCGAATCACCGCTGTTCTCGCGCCAGTGGCCTGACTACTGGACCGAGGATGAACTGGCCGAGTTTGCGGCTTTCCTCGCGCGCCATCCGGACGCCGGGGCCGTGATTCGCGGCTCTGGCGGATGCCGCAAGGTTCGCTGGTCGCGCAGCGGCAGTGGCAAGTCGGGCGGGGTGCGGGTGATCTACACCGCCCGGTTGAGCGCAGGCGCCGTCGTCCTGCTGACGATGTACGGCAAGAGCGCGCGCGGCACGATTGCCGCCAGCGTGCTGCGGGAGATTGCAAGGGAGATGGGTGATGCCGATGACTGAAAAGGCTCTGCGGGCGCGTGATGCCAAGCGCGACATCGGGGCCGAACTGCTGCAATCGATCCGTGAGGTGAAAGCCGGCCGTATCGGCCGCGTCTGGAAGGTGGACGAAGCCGGCAACGTGCGCGAAGTGTTCGCCGCACGTGCCCGCTCGGCGACCGGGCTTTCCCAGTCGCAGTTCGCGCGCCTGCTCGGCGTATCGGTGCGCACCCTGCAGCAATGGGAACAGGGCCGGCGCGAACCGAGAGGCGCTGCCAAGACGCTGATTGCGCTGGCAGCCGAGCACCCCTCGACGCTCAGGAAGTTCGCGCGGCAGCGGGCCGAGTTGGTCTGACGATCGCGCCCGCGCCGACCGCGGCGGAAGGAACACCGACACTTCGCCGGCCGACCGATAGCTGCCAAGGTCGCCGATGACGGGCCGAGTTGCCGACCGCTTTCGCCTCGACCTGTGAGAGGCGGTCGCGCATGCCGAAGGGCGCCGCAACGGCGCGCGGCTGCAACCCGTCGAACCGCTCCACGTGAAGGCGATCCGCGAGAGGGTCGGGCTGACGCAGGAGCAGCTTTCGGCGCGGTTCGGGATCAGCGTGGGCACGTTGCGCCGCTGGGAGCGCGGCAACCGGCAGCCGCATGGCACAAGTGCGGCCGAGCGGGTACGCGCCGGCGATCGTCGATCGCCTGCACGACGCGCCAGCGGCGCTGGCGGCGGCTGTCGAACCAGCGGCGATTCTCCGCTGCCCCCAAAAGAGGGGCCGGGTGGATTGGTCAGAGGGGAAGGGATACCGACCGAGAAGTAGACCCGTTGCAGGCCATTGCCGGTGCAAGCGGTGTCAGGGCAACAAGTAGTTGCTCGTGACCTATTGATTTTCTGGTGGGTCGTGAAGGACTTGAACCTTCGACCAACGGATTAAAAGTCCGCTGCTCTACCGACTGAGCTAACGACCCGCACGCACCGGGAGCAGGCGAAGCCGGCGCCCCGACGAGGAGCGCGGATTATCCCGGCGGCCCCAGGGGCCGTCAAACCGCAGTCCTTTCCAACGAGGTTTGATCCTGAACGGATGCCGCTTGCACCGCGGGCGGCGTTCAGCCGCCGCGCTCGATCCGCCACTGCTGGACCTTCAGCGCCGCGACGGCGCCGAGAACGATCGCGGCGAACGCCAGCAGCGAGCCGATCGCCAGCGTCGAGACTCCGGCGAGCCCCTGGCCGACCGTGCAGCCGAGCGCGGTGACGCCGCCGAAGCCCATCAGCACGGCGCCGACGAGATGGTTGGCGGTGTCCTCGACGCCGCTGAAGCCCTCCCAGCGGAAGCGCCGGCCGGCCAGCGCGACCACCGCCGAGCCGGCGACGATGCCGGCGACCGCGGCGACGCCGAGCGTCAGCAGGTTGCTGCGGTCGCTGAAGAACATCAGCCAGTCGAGCGTGTGCGCGGTCGGCGCGATCAGCGACAGCGACTCCATGCGCCCGGAATAGGTGGCGACGAAGGCTTCCTCCAGCGTGCGCGGATGCTCGGCCACGCGGCCGATGTGGCCGGAGACGAACCAGACGCCGACGATCGCGGCGCCGACCGCGAAGCCGGCGAGCGGGTTCTCCGAGCTGCGGAACTCGCGCGAAGCCAGAGTCCAGGCGGCCAGCGGCAGGCCCACCAGCAGCGCGCAGGCAAGATGCAGTGTCGATGGCGCCGCGCCGGTCGCATCGGCCAGCAGCGCCGGAATGTCCTGCCGGCTCGCCAGCGTCACGCCCAGCGGCTCGATGGCGCCGACCCGCACCACCGCCAGCGCGCCGCGCAGGGTGATGGACGCCGTCACGGCGACGAGCACGAACACGACCACCGCCTTCAGGCTGCCGCCGCCGATGCGCACCAGAGTGCGGCTGGCGCAACCGCCGGCAAGCACCATGCCGAAGCCGAACAGGAAGCCGCCGAGCAGATAGGAGCCGAGCAGCAGCCGCGGCCCGGTGTGGAACGACTTGCCAAGATCGATCAGCCCGAAGGCGGCCAGCAGCTGCGTGCCGGTGATCGCCACCGCGATCGCCAGCCACCACTGCCGCATGCGCGTGAGATCGCCGAAGCCGATCCAGTCGGCCACCGCGCCCATGGTGCAGAAGCCGGTGCGTTGCGCCGCGGCGCCGAACAGGAAGGCAAGCGCGAACGTCGACCACAGGACGATCGAACGCAGGACGGCGATGTCGGCTTCGTTGATCGGCATCCGCGGCGACGCCAGCGCGTTGTGCGCGCCGGCGTCGACCGATGCTACCGAAGCTGCCGGCGCGGCCGCGGCTACTTGCGGCCGATCACCTTCAGCCGCTCTTCTGCCACCTTGGCCGCTTCGGCTCCGGGATAGTCGGTGATGATCTTCTGCAGCGCCGCGCGCGCGCGGCCGATGTCCTTCAGCTCGACCTGGCTGGCGGCGATGTTCAGCAGCGCGTCGGGCGCCCGCGGCGAGTCGGCATGGCGGTCGACGACCACCTGCTGGGCCGCGATCGCGCCGCGGTAGTCCTTCAGTCCGTACAGCGAATTGCCGAGCCAGTAATTGGCGGAGGCCGCATGGGCGGACTTCGGCCACCTGGCGAGAAAAGCCTGCAGGCTGGCGGCGGCGGCGCGAAAGTCGCCGCCGCGGAACTGCGCCAGCGCCTCGTCATAGGCCGCCTGCTCGGCGCGGTCGACCGTTGCCGGCTTGCCGTCGACGGTCGTCGCGATCGGCTCGAAGGCCTTCAGCCGCGTGTCGAGATCCGCGTACAGGTCGCGGTTGCGCTTCTGCATCGTCGCCAGTTCGTTGGTCAGCGTCTCGACCTGGCCGCGCAGGGTCGCGATCTCGCGGCGCTGGGCATCGATCGTGTTGGCGAACTCGAGCTGGGCGCGATTGGCGGCCTCGAGCCGCTCGATCCGGGCGGCCAGTTCGGCGTCCTTCTCGCGCAGCCTGTTCTCCATCTCGGCGACGCGGGCGCGCAGTTCGAGGATCGCCTTGCGTGCCTCGTCGTCGCCGAACAGCGCCTGCGCCGGGGCGGCAAGCGCTCCCCACAGCAGCAGCGCCGCCGCCGGCCGCGTCCACCTGCCGGCCGCGTTCCTCAACCGGTCACCGGTCACGGATCACCTGTAGTTCAGGTCGGCGCGCCGGTTCTCGGCCCAGGCGGCCTCGTCGTGCCCGCTCGCGCGCGGCTTCTCCTCGCCGAAACTCACGGTCTCGATCTGCGTTTCGGCCACGCCGATCAGGCGCAGGCGCGCCTTCACCGCCTCGGCGCGCTTCTGGCCGAGCGCCAGGTTGTACTCGCGGCTGCCGCGTTCGTCGGCGTGGCCCTCGATCGTCACCCGCCGGGACGGATTGGCGACCAGGAACTTGCCGTGCGTCTCGACCACGCCCTGAAACTCCGGCTTGACGACGAAGCTGTCGAAGTCGAAGAAGATGCTGCGCTTCGACAGCGGATTGGCGGGATCGTCCAGCGGGTCGAGCGGCCTGGCGGTCGCGTCGACGCTCGCCACCGCGCGCGGATCGGCGGTCGCGCCTCCCGGCGTCGTCGATGTGGCGGGGCCGCCCTTGTCGGTGACCGATGCCGGCGGCTGTTCGTCCAGCGGGGTGCTGGCGCAGGCGGCAAGGATCATCGCCGCGGCGGCGCAGGCGGCCAGTCGCAGCAGTCGGTTCTTGGTCATTGCATCGGTCTCCTTCGTCACTTCAGAAACGGTCCCCAGGTGGGTTCCCGCACGTCGCCGCTCGGGCCGCTGAGCCGCACCCGCACCCGGCCATCGACCGACGCCGAGGCGAGGATGCCGCGGCGGCCGATCTCGGTGGCGTAGAGCAGCATGCGCCCGTTGGGCGCGAAGCTCGGCGATTCGTCGGCCGACGTGTCGGTGACCGCGAGCTCCTGGTTGGTCGCCAGGTCGAGCACGTGCACCTGGAAGCGGCCGCCGCGGCGGCCGACGTAGGCCAGCAGGCGGCCGTCGGGGCTCACCTTCGGACTGACGTTGTAGTCGCCGGAGAAGGTCACGCGGGCGACGTTGCTGCCGTCCGGGTTCATCCGGTAGATCTGCGGGCCGCCGCCGCGGTCCGAGGTGAAGTAGATGAACCTGCCGTCGGCGGAGTACACCGGCTCGGTGTCGATGCCGCTCGACCGCGTCAGCCTCTGCGCGCCGCTGCCGTCGGCATTGATCGAGTAGATCTGCGACAGCCCGTCGCGCGTCAGCACGACCGCAAGGCGGCTGCCGTCGGGCGCCCATGCCGGCGCCGAGTTGCTGCCGCGGAAGTTGGCCACTTCGCGCCGCTGGCCGGTGGCGATCGTGTGCACGTAGATCACCGGCTTGCCGCTCTCGAAAGAGACATACGCCAGCCGCGAGCCGTCGGCGGACCACGACGGCGACATGATCGGCTCGCGCGAGCGCAGCGCCGGCTGCGCGTTGGCGCCGTCGGCGTCGGCGATGTGCAGTTCGAAGCTGGTTTTCCCAAGCTGCACCACGTAGGCGATGCGGGTGGCGAATACGCCGCGCTCGCCGGTCAGCTTCTCGAAGATGCGGTCGGAGATGCGATGGGCGTTGAGCCTCAGTTCGGCGGCGGTGGAGACGTAGGACAGCGCGTCGAGCTGGGTCTGCTTGACGGTGTCGTACAGGCGGAAGCGCAGGTCGAAGCGGCCGTCGGCCAGCCGCGAGATCGAGCCGACCACCAGCGCATCGGCGCCGCGGCCCTTGAAGTCGGGCAGGCTGACGGCGCTCGTTTCCGCCAGCGGCGAAGGCCCGGCGTCGATCAGCCGGAACAGGCCCGAGCGCTGCAGGTTGGCGCGGATGATCTCGTCCACCGGCTGCGGAATCTCGCCGTCGCGGCGAAACGTCGCCACCGACACCGGGAACTGGTTCGAGCCGACGCCGGTGATCTCGACGCGCAGTTGCGCCGCGGCCGGAAGGACGATCAGCGCTGCCAGCAGGGCGAACGCGTGAGCAAGGATTCGGCGCATTGGTCGCGGATTATAGGAACCGACCGCGGCGAGACTGCCCGACACGCCCCACGGCCGCGTGTAACAGATCGTTAGCAACGCCCGATCTTCGGCAGGCGACGCGGAAGGTCCGCGCCTTTGCGCGACGGCGCCATCACTTCTCCACCGGCCGGAAGGTCAGTCTCATGGTGCGCTCGACGGTGCCGTCCGGCTTGCGCGGAAACGGATCAGTGCGGCGGATCGCGCGTTCGACCGCGGCGTCGTAACCGGGCAGTCCGCTCGGCTTGATCAGGCGCACGGCGAGGATCTCGCCGGTCGGCAGCAGGTCGACCTCGAAGTCGGCGTAGATGCCGGGCGACGTGCCGTCGGGGACGGCGAAGACGATCCTCGGCTTGATCAGTCCCGCCAGCAGCGCCGCATAGCCGGCATCGCCGCGTCCGCCGGCGCCGGGTGTTCCGCCTGGGCTGCCGCTGCCCGCCTGCGCCAGCATGCGCGCCTCCTCGGCCTTGCGCACGGCCTCGCGACGCTCGTCCTCGCGCCTGCGTTCGGCGGCCTTCGCCATTGCCTCGGCCTGCTTGGTCCGCTCGAGTTCGAGCTGCTTCTTCTCGGCTTCGCGCCGCCGGGCGTCGGCGGCCGCGCGCTGCCGTTGCTCCTCGACGCGGCGCTTCTCGGCCTCGATCTTCGCCGTATCGGGCGGCGGCTCGGCCTTCGGCGGCGGTCTTTTCTCGACCACGATCTCGGCGGTCGGGCGCTCCGGTTCGGGCTCCACCCGCGGCGGCGCCGGTGGCGGGGGCGGTGGCGCGACGATCGCCGGCTCCTCGGCAGGAGCGGCGCCCCACAGCTCGACCACGACCGCGCCGGCGGGCTCGGTGTGCCACTGCACCGACACCCACAGCGCGCCGACGAGCAGCAGATGCATCGCCAGCGCGAGCACGAACGCGGCCGGGGTGTTCTGCTCCGAGCGCGGCTGCGGCGGGCGATGCTCGGCAACGACGGCGGCCATCGGCCTACTTCTCCGGCTGCACGGCGAGACCGACGCGGGCGACGTTTTCCTTCTGCAGCGCGCTCATCACCTTCATCACCTGCTCGTAACGCACGTCCTTGTCGGCGGCGATCACCACCGGCGTCTTCAGCGCCGCGTCCGGCTGCGCCTGCTGCCGCTGCTTCACCAGCGCCACCGTGCCGGGCAGGTCGGCGGCGAGTTCGCGGCCGCCTTCGCGCAGCGAGACGCGGCCGTCGGCGCGGACCACGATCTCCAGCGGCCGGTCGGGCGCGCGAGAGGCCTTGCCCACCGACGGCAGGTTGACCAGGCTCGGGTTCACGAACGGCGCCGACACCATCAGGATCACCACCAGCACCAGCATCACGTCGATGTACGGCACGACGTTGATGTCGGCCAGCGCCCGGCGGCGGCTGCCGGGAACGCGGCGGGCGAGCAGTGCCATCAGCGCCTGTCGACGAGGCGTACGCGACGCTTCGCGTCGCCCGTGCACCTCGTCGAGTCGAGCTGGCGTGACGGGCCTGGGGCGGCCCGGCGCCCGCCGCGATGGCAGCGACCACGCAAACCCGAGCGCTCGATGTCGGGCCTTCTCATCGCTGCCGCTGCAGGATGTTCGAGAACTCCTCGATGAAGGTCTCGAAGCGGTTTGCGAGCCGGT
>CAYLZU010000169.1:0-7034 GCA_964388005.1 uncultured Burkholderiaceae bacterium | reverse complement strand
GTGCTTCTTGTACTCGGCCATGATCGACGGCATGCGCTGGTCGATCCAGCCGAGGACACCCTTGTATTCGGTCTTGTGCAACGGCATGTCGCGTTCCTTTCGCGGCAATCGCGGACTATCGGAGCGGCTCGGCGGCGCCGGTCACCGGCACGGAGTGCTGGAGGCCGGCAACTCGCTTGTCTAGGACAGATCTCTTGGTTGGTGGTTCGCCGCGCGCCCCATGGCGCTTGGCCGGTTCCGTCAGGCCGGATCGACCCCCACCAGCACGCGGGTTTCGGACAGATACTTGTACGGCGGCACCTCGAGGTTGTCCGGCGCCGGCTTGTTCTTGAACACGCGTCCGGCCAGATCGAACGTCGATCCGTGGCAGGGGCACAGGAAGCCCAGGTTGTCGCCCAAGGTCGGATTGGTGCCGGCGGCGAAGGGCCCCACCGGGGAGCAGCCGAGGTGAGTACAGATGCCCACCACCACCAGGAACTCCGGCTTCTGCGAGCGCAGTTCGTTTTGCGCCCAGGGCGGGGTCGGATAGGCGGTCCGCTTCGACATCGGATCGGCGACCAGGCCGTCGGTTTTCTTGACCGACGCGATCATTTCCGGCGTGCGGTTCAGGATCCAGACCGGCTTGCCGCGCCACTCGACCGTCTTCATCGTGCCCGGCGCGATGCCGGAAATATCGACTTCGACCGGGGCGCCGGCCGCCTTGGCCCGTTCCGAGGGCGTGAAGGAGGCGACGAAGGGCACAGCGGCGGCCACCGCCCCGGCGCCGCCGACGGCGCCGGCGGTGATGAGGGCGGCGCGACGGCCTGGATCCATGTCGTGCGGGGTGTCGGGAACGGAGGCCATCGAAGACTCGGCGAGGGGATCGGGCGGGGACTCAGAGAGCCGCGGATTTTACCCGATGCCCCGTGGGGAATGCCTCGGACCGATCGCGGCGCCGCTGCCGGCGCTCGCACCCGCCGGCCGTTCGGAGGCGATCGTCACACCGAGGCCGGATAATCGGCCGTGCGCGGCGGCAGTCGGCCGCCGCCGGTCACGCCAGTTCAGGGGAGACGCTCATGGGGATGATGGCGGAGTTCAGGGAGTTCGCGCTGAAGGGCAACGTGATGGATCTCGCCGTCGGCGTGATCATCGGCGGCGCCTTCGGCAGGATCGTCGATTCGCTGGTCAAGGACGTCATCATGCCGCTGGTGAACTTCGTCGCCGGCGGCCAGATCGATTTCTCCAACAAGTACGTCGTGCTCGCCGGAAGCGTGCCGCCGGGGGCGCCGCTCGCCGAGGCGCAGAAGGTCGGCACCGTGTTCGCGTGGGGCAGCTTCGTCACCGTGGCGATCAACTTCGTCATCCTCGCCTTCATCATCTTCTGGATGGTGAAAACGATGAACCGGATGAAGCGCGAGGCGCCGCCGGCACCGCCCGCGCCGGCGGCGCCGCCCGAGGACGTGGTGCTGCTGCGCGAGATCCGCGACGCGCTGAAGCGCTGACGGCGCGGCGGATTCCGCGGGGGAGGCGGCGATGCTGCGGCGACTGTGGCTGCTGTTCGCCCAGGCCACGACGGTGGGCCTGGCGGCCCTGTTCATCGTCGCCACCCTGAAGCCGCAGTGGCTGCCGGGGCCGAAGTCGCCGGCGCCGGTGTCGCAGGTGACGATCCAGCAGGCGCCGGCGGAGACGCCGCGCGCGGTGGCGATGAAGTCCTATGCCGAGGCGGCACGCCGCGCCATGCCGGCGGTGGTCAGCGTCTACACGACCCAGGACGCGCGCCGCAGGCCCGATGCCGAGGACGTTCCGTTCGACCGTTTCTTCGGCGACCGCTTCCACGGCCGGGCAGAACGCGTGACCGGGCTGGGAAGCGGCGTCATCGCCGCCGCCGAGGGCTTCGTGCTGACCAATCACCACGTCGTGCAGGCGGCCGACGAGATCGCGGTGGCGCTCGCCGACGGCCGCCGGGTTCCGGCGACCGTGGTCGGCGCCGACCCGGAGACCGATCTGGCGGTGCTGCGCATCGATGCCCGCGACCTGCCGGTGATCACCTTCGGCACCTCCGATGCCCTCGCTGTCGGCGATGTCGTGCTGGCGATCGGCAATCCCTTCGATGTCGGACAGACGGTGACGATGGGCATCGTCTCGGCGGTGGGCCGCAACAACCTCGGCATCAACCGCTACGAGAACTTCATCCAGACCGACGCCGCGATCAACCAGGGCAATTCGGGCGGCGCGCTGATCGATGCCGCGGGCAACCTGGTCGGCATCAATACCGCCATCTACTCGCGCACCGGCGGCTCGATCGGCATCGGCTTTGCCATCCCGAGCACGATCGTCACCGACGTGATGAAGGAGCTGGTCGCCAAGGGCCGGGTGACGCGGGGCTATTTCGGCATCGAGCCGGTCGACATCACGCCGGAGATCGTCGCCGCGCTGAAACTTCGCCGCGAACAGGGTGTGGTCGTTCGCGGCGTGCAGGGCAACGCGCCGGCCGGCAACGCCGGCATCGAACCGGGCGATGTGCTGCTGTCGATCAACGACATGCCGGTGCGCGATACCCCCGGCATGCTGGAGCAGATCGCGCGGCTGCCGCCGGGGTCGGTGGCGCGGGTGCGCGTCGAGCGCAGAGCCCGCGAACTCGACATCGCGGTGACCGTCGGCGAACGGCCCATCCCTGCCGACCGCCGCTGACCGGCAGCCGCCGGAGATCGGGCGCGGAACGGCCGGCTGCTCAGTTCTGCCGGCGCAGCTTCGTCGCCAGTTCCTCGGCCTTGAGCCTGGCCGCCGGTTCGCCGCCCGCCGACGCCTCGACGTACCAGCGCAGGGCGCGTTGCGGATCGCGCGGCACGCCGTCGCCGTGCTCGTACATGCTGGCCAGGATGTAGGCAGCGCCGGTGTCGCCCTGCTCGGCCGCACGTTCGTACCACCGGGCGGCGGCGGCGTAGTCGCGCGGCACGCCGCGGCCAAGGTAGTACTGGGTGGCCACCGCCAGCTGCGCCGCCTGCCAGCCCTGCTCCGCTGCCCGCTCGTACCAGACGGTCGCCTCCGGCAGCGAACGCGGCAGATAGCGGCCCTGTTCGAGCAGCGCGCCGAGCGTGTACTGCGCCCGCGCCAGTTCGTTGTCGGCGGCGCGGCGCAGCCAGGCGAGGCCCTGCGGGCGGTCGGCCGCGACGCCGTCACCGCTGAGCAGGATCACCGCCAGATTGAACTGCGCCACGCGCTGGTTACGCTCGGCCGCCTTGAGAAAGTGGGTCACCGCCGTCGGCACGTCGCGCGCCTGGTACGCCGCCCAGCCGCGCGCCAGGTCCGGGTCGTCGTCCGGAACGGGCCGCAGCTGCGCCGAGGCCGCCGACAGCAGCAGGACCAGCAGCAGCACCGCCCCCGGAACAGCGCGCAGCCGCATCGTTGACTGGTGGATCAACTGCCGCCCGAGGCCGAGGCCGCAGGGTCGGTTTCCGGCCGCTTGCCGACCAGCCGCGCCAGGTGGATGCCGACCTCGTACAGCAGGCACAGCGGCACCGCCAGCAGCAGCTGCGAGATGACGTCGGGAGGCGTGAAGATCGCGGCGAGGATGAAGGCGCCGACGATGACGTAAGGCCGCGCGGCCTTCAGCCGATCGACATCGGCGATGCCGAAGCGCGCCAGCAGCACGACCACGATCGGCACCTCGAAGGTCAGGCCGAACGCGAGAAACAGGCCGAGGACGAAACTGAAATAGGCATCGATGTCCGGCGCTACGTTGACCGACTCCGGCGCGAAGCTGGCGATGAAGCGGAAGACGAGTCCGAAGACGACGTAATAGCAGTAGGCCATGCCGAGCCCGAACATCGCCACGCTGGAGGCGATGACCGGCGCCGCCAGTCGCTTCTCGTGCTGGTACAGGCCGGGGGCGACGAACGCCCACGCCTGGTACAGCACGTAGGGCAGCGCGATCAGGAAGGAGACGAACAGGGTGAGCTTCAGCGGCACCATGAACGGCGTGATGACGCCGGTGGCGATCAGCTTGGTGCCCTGCGGCAGCACGTTGATCAGCGGTGCCGACAGGATGGCGAAGATGTCGCGCATGAAGGGCGACAGCGCCAGGAAGACGAGCACGATCGCCACCGCCGAACGCACCAGCCGCTGCCGCAGCTCGATCAGGTGCGACAGGAAACTCTGCTCTTCACCGGGATCGGCACCGGGCGACGGCGGAGCACCGCTCATCGGTGCCCCTTCATCGGCGGATCCGCGGCCGGTTCACGCGCGCGCGCGGCGCGTACTTGCGCTGGGTGCCGGCATGCGACGACGGCAGCGCCATCTGCCGCTTCAGCCGCGCGACCTCTTCGGCCAGTTCGTCGACCGACGGGCCGGGCTTGTAGCGCTTGGGGAAGACGCTGCGCTGCCAGGTCTCGCCGGCGCCTTCCCAGGCATAGTCGGTGGGCGTGGTCTCGCCCGGCACCGCGCCGGCGTCGACCGGCTTTCCGAGCTCGGATTCGAGCGACGCCAGGCTCGAGCCGACTTCGGTGAACGACGACTGCACCGAGGCGGCGGCCTTGCGCGCCTCCTCCTGCAGCTTCTTCAGCTCGGTGAGCTCGATCTCGCGGTTGATGTCGCTCTTGACCTGGCTGACGTAGCGCTGCGCCTTGCCGACCCACTCGCCGACAGTCCGCGCCACCTTCGGCAGCCGCTCCGGGCCGAGCACGACCAGCGCCACGGCGCCGATCAGCGCCAGCTCGCCGAAACTGAAGTCCAACATCGTGTCGTCGCTGCCGGCGCCGCGCGCGAATCACGCGGCAGGCATGCGCCGGCGGATCGCCGGCGCAGGCAGTCGCTCAGGACTTCTCCTTGGCCTGGACATCGATGGTCTGGTCGGCGACCTGCTTCTTGTCCTCGACCTTCTTCGCCGCCGCGTCGACCTCGTCCGTGCCTTCCTTGATGCCTTCCTTGAAGCCCTTGATGGCGCCGCCGAGATCCTTGCCCATGTTCTTCAGCTTGCTGGTGCCGAAGACCAGGATGATGACCAGCAGGACGACCAGCCAGTGCCAGATAGAGAACGAACCCATGGATGTACTCCGGTGACGCCTACAGACGCTTCCACGGCCGGGGGCCCCCGAGCACGTGCACGTGCAAGTGATAGACCTCTTGACCGCCGTCGGGGCCGTTGTTGGTCACGACGCGGTAACCGTTGGTCGCGCCCTGTTCGCGCGCCAGGCGCGCTGCGAGGCGCTGCATTTTACCCAACAGAGCCTCGTGCCGAGGCTCGGCGGCATCGAGATTGTCGAAGTGCTCGCGCGGCACCATCAGCAGGTGCACCGGCGCCGCCGGATGGATGTCATGGAAAACGATCAGATCGTCGTCCTCGAAGACCTTGCGGCTCGGAATCTCGCCGCGGACGATCTTGCAGAAGATGCAGCTCTCGCTCATGCCCATGTCCCCGTCATTCGCCCGCGGCATCGCGGGTCCGAGCCTTTCGCGCCGCCTTCTCTTCGATGCCCGAAGTGCCGGCGCGGCGCTCGAGTTCGGCCAGCACGTCGCGCGGATGCAGGCCGTAGTGCGCCAGCATTACCAGACAGTGGAACCACAGGTCGGCGGTTTCGGCGACGATCCGGCCGGCAGCCGCGCCGCCGCCGGCGTCCTTGGCGGCGAGCACCGTTTCGGTCGCCTCCTCGCCGATCTTCTTCAGGATCGCGTCCTCGCCGCGCGCCAGCAGCCGCGCCACGTAGGACGTTTCCGGGTCGCCGCCGCGCCGCGATTCGATCACCGCCGCCAGGCGGCTCAAGACGTCGTCGTTCATCTGCGATAGATCAGTTCGGGATCCTTCAGCACCGGATCGACGACTTCCCACTGCCCGTCGAGCAGGCGGCGATAAAAGCAGCTCTCGCGCCCCGTATGACAGGCAATGCCGCCGGCCTGTTCGACGCGGTACAGCACCACGTCGCCGTCGCAGTCGAGGCGGACCTCGGTCACCCGCTGCCGGTGCCCGGACTCCTCGCCCTTGCGCCACAGGCGACCGCGCGAGCGCGAAAAGTACACCGCCTGGCCGCTGGCCGCCGTCTCGGCCAGCGCCGCGGCGTCGGCCCAGGCGACCATCAGCACGCGGCCGCTGGCGGCATCCTGGGCGATGACGGTGACCAGGCCACGCTCGTCGAAGCGGACCGCCTCGAGCCAGCCGCTGCCCTGCGCCATGATGTCAGGCATCCCTCATCGTGATGCCGCGCCCGGCCAGGTAGGCCTTGGCCTCGCGCACCGTGTACTCGCCGTAGTGGAAGATCGACGCCGCCAGCACGGCGTCGGCGCGGCCGACGAGGACGCCGTCGGCCAGGTGCTGCAGGCTGCCGACGCCGCCGGAGGCGATCACCGGCACGCTGACGGCATCGGCGACGGCGCGGGTGAGCTCCAGATCGAAGCCTGCCTTGGTGCCGTCGCGGTCCATGCTGGTGAGCAGGATCTCGCCGGCGCCGAGTTCGGTGACCCGGCGCGCCCACTCGATCGCGTCGACCCCGGTCGCGGTCCTTCCGCCGTGGGTAAAGACCTCCCAGCCCTGCGACGGATCGGAGGCCGAGCGCCGGCGCGCGTCGATCGCCACCACGATGCACTGGGCGCCGAAGCGGCCGCTGGCATCGGCCACCAGCTGCGGGTTCTGCACCGCGGCGGTGTTGATCGAGATCTTGTCGGCGCCGGCATTGAGCAGGCGGCGCACGTCGTCGACCCTGCGCACGCCGCCGCCGACCGTCAGCGGGATGAACACGCACTCGGCCACCGCCTCGATCATGTGCAGCAGGATGTCGCGCGCGTCCGAGGACGCGGTGATGTCGAGGAAGGCGAGCTCGTCCGCGCCTTCGCCGTCGTAGCGGCGGGCGATCTCGACCGGGTCGCCGGCATCGCGCAGCTGCACGAAATTGACGCCCTTGACCACGCGGCCGGCGGTCACGTCGAGGCAGGGGATGATGCGCTTGGCGAGCATGCGGCAAGTATGACCGACCGGAGCGCGCCGCCGCGCTCCCGCTGCCGCCGGCCCGGCCTCAGCTCTCGGCGAGTTCGTCGGCGCGGCCCTGCGCCGACCTGAAGTCGATCGC
>CAYLZU010000168.1:0-7039 GCA_964388005.1 uncultured Burkholderiaceae bacterium | reverse complement strand
CACGACAACGGAGGATCGATCATGAGAATCCTGGTAGCGCTCGATGGCAGTGAAACCAGCAGGAAGGCGCTCGCCTTCCTCGCCTCGCGCACGACGCTGATCGGCGCCCGGCCGGAGGTGCATCTGCTGAACGTGCAGCCGTCGATCGCGCGGCGCGCAGCGGCGGAACTGGGCCGCGAGCTGACCGAGCGCGTCTATCGGTCGGAGGCCGACGCGGTGCTGGCGCCGGCGCGCAAGACCCTGGCCAAGGCGGGCATCGATGCCGAGGCGCATGCCGACCACGGCCATGCCGCCGAGCGGATCGCCCAGGTTGCCAACGACCTGAAGGCCGATCTGATCGTCATCGGCTCGCACGGCTACTCCGAGATCAAGGGCCTGCTGTTCGGCTCCGTCACCCACGGCGTGCTGGCGCGGACCAGGCGCCCGGTGCTGGTGCTGCGCGGCGCGTCGGCGCCGCGCGGCGACCGGCTGCGAACCGGCATCGCCGTCGACGGCAGCCGCTTCGGCCTGGCGGCGGTGAAGTTCGCGCTGCGCCACCCGGACCTCTTCGGCGCCGAGGCGCGGATGACGCTGGTGCACGTGGTGCCCGACTTCATGATGCCGGTGATGGCCGATCTCGGCGGCATCGCCGTGCCGACCTACTCGGACGCCGAGATCAAGCAGCTGCAGGACCGTGAGTTCGAGAGCGCGGTGGCGCCGGCGCGACGGCTGTTCGAGAAGGCGGGCAGGCGCGCCGACGAAGTGCGACTGGCCGGCATGCCCGGCGACCAGATCGCCGCCTACGCGAAAAAGAACCTCGACGTGCTGCTGGTCGGCTCGCACGGCTACGGCGGCTTCAAGACGGTCGTGCTCGGCTCGGTGGCCACCCGCATCGCCGCGAAGTGCGCGACGCCGCTGCTGATCGTCCGCGCCTGATCGGCGAAGGTGACTCCCAGGAAAGCTCAGCAACACGAAGCGTCGCCGCGGCGAAGCCTGCCCCGGCCGGCGCCTGGGCGACGGATGCCGCGACTGCTCGCAATCGCCGCCTGCTGCCGAGGTTCGTCGCCAGGCAAGTCGGCGCAGGCAGCGGCGGCGCTATGACGCCGCCGGCGGCTGGCAATGGGCGGCGAACCAGCGCGCCGCGAGGTCCTGCACCGCGTCGAGCGTGCCCGGCTCTTCGAACAGGTGCGTGGCCCCCGGCACCACGGCGAGTTCGACCAGGCAGGTCATCCTGCGCGCCGCGGCGCGATTGCCCCGCAGCACCTCGGTATCGGCGCCGCCGACGATGAGCAGCGTCGGCGCCCTGACTCCGGGCAGCGCGTCGCCGGCGAGATCGGGACGGCCGCCGCGCGAAACGACGGCGCTGATGTCGTCCGGGCGCCCGGCGGCGGCGACCAGCGCCGCCGCGGCTCCGGTGCTGGCGCCGAAGAGCCCGATCGGCAGCCCCCGCGTGGCGGCATGGCCGCGCACGAACTCGACCGCCTCGCCCAGGCGCCGCGCCAGCAGCGGGATGTCGAACACGTTGCGACGGTCGTCGCCTTCGGCTTCCGTCAGCAGGTCGAACAGCAGGGTCGCCAGGTGCTCGTCGTTCAGACGCGCCGCCACCCGG
The DNA here is from genome assembly GCA_964388005.1 of uncultured Burkholderiaceae bacterium. Lineage (GTDB taxonomy): Bacteria > Pseudomonadota > Gammaproteobacteria > Burkholderiales > Burkholderiaceae_F > JADJWR01. The sequence continues at coordinate 5,451 of CAYLZU010000168.1, read as the reverse complement.
CGGTTGCGCGGCGACAGGCGCCCCGAGCCGCTGCCGTGGGCGAAGACGACCACGCCGCGGGCCGGCGCCGGAACGGTCAGGGTGCCGGGCAGGGCGTTGGGAGGGATGCGCACGTCCATCGCCGGCTACCCCTTGACGCACACCTTCGGTCGCAGGAAGGCCACCCGCCGCGCCAGGCCCGCGCCCTCGGTGGCGCGCGCGACGGCATCGACGTCCTTGTAGGCGCCCGGCGCTTCCTCGGCGGCGCCGCGCATCGAGCGGGTGCGGATCAGGATGCCGCTGGCGCGCAGTTCGTCGATCAGCTGCCGGCCGTGCCACTGCTTGAGAGCCTGATGCCGGCTCATCTGCCGGCCGGCGCCGTGGCTGGCGGAGCTGAACGAGCGCGCCTCGCCTGCCGTGGTGCCGGCAAGGATGTAAGAGCCGGTGCCCATGCTGCCGCCGATGATGACCGGCTGGCCGACGTCGCGGTAACGCGGCGGCAGGTCGGGGTGGCCGGGGCCGAAGGCGCGGGTGGCGCCCTTGCGGTGTACGTACAGCCGTCGCCGCCGGCCGTCGACGACGTGGGTCTCGGCCTTGCAGGTGTTGTGCGAGACATCGAACAGGGTCTCGACCCGCGCCTGCGGGAACAGCTCGCGGATCGTCTCGCGCGTCAGCGCCGTCAGGATCTGCCGGTTGGCGAGGGCGACGTTGATCGCCGCGTTCATCGCCCCGAGGTAGGCCTGGCCCTCGGGCGAATCGATCGGCGCGCAGGCCAGTTCGCGGTCCGGCAGGCTGATGCCGAGCCGTCCGGCGGCCTTGGCGAGGCTGACGAGGTAATCGGTGCCGATCTGGTGCCCGAGGCCGCGCGAGCCGCAGTGGATCGAAATCACGATCTGCCCTTCGCGGATGCCGTAGGCCTCTGCCGCCGCGGCATCGTCGATGCGGTCGACCACCTGCACCTCGAGGTAGTGGTTGCCGGAGCCGAGCGTGCCCATCTCGCCGCGCTGCCGCTTCTTCGCCGTCTGCGACACCTGTTCCGGCGCCGCCCCGGCGACGCGGCCGTGTTCCTCGACGTACTGCAGGTCCTCGCCCGAGCCGAAGCCGCGCCGCACCGCCCACTCGGCGCCGTCGCGCATCACGGCGTCGAGTTCGCCGATCGACAGTTGCAGGTCGCCCTCGACGCCGACCCCGGCGGGAATGGCCTCGAACAGCCGCTCGCCGAGCGCCTCCAGCTTCGGCGCGACCTCGGGCCACGAAAGGCTTGTGCGCAGGCAGCGGATGCCGCAGGAAATATCGAAGCCGACCCCGCCAGCGGAGATGATGCCGCCCTCGTCGGGATCGAACGCCGCCACGCCGCCGATCGGAAAGCCGTAGCCCCAGTGCGCATCGGGCATCGCCATCGCCGCTCCGACCAGTCCCGGCAGCCGGGCGACATTGCCGATCTGCTCCAGCACCTTCTCGTCCATCGCCGCCACCAGCTCGCGGTCGCCGTAGAGCAGGGCATCGGCCGCGTCGCTGCCGGGCGCCCGCTTCACGCGCCAGGTCCAGTCGTCGAGTCGTTCCAGCCTGCCGAGATCCATGGCACCTCCCTGCTCCTGGAGCACTACACATCGACGACGCAGCGCGCGTCCCAGCGGTCATCGGTCCGCCTGACCGCGAGCGCGGTCAGGGTCGCGCCCTTGACCTCGGTGCCGCGCGCCAGATCGTCGCGCCAGCGTTCGCCGCGCGCGCTGCCATGCCAGTGATCGCCGCTGCGCGCCACCGTGAACTCCGCCAGCGCCAAGCCGTGCTCGCGGGCCTGCGCCAGCAGGCCGTTCAGCCACCGCACCAGCGCCAGTTCCGGATCGTCCTCGTCGAACTCGACCTCGACCGTCGCCAGCGGCCGCACCGCGTCGAGGTCGACCATGATGGCGAACATCGCGCTGGCGGCACGGGCGAAAGCCTCCTCGACCGTCGCGCCGCGGCCGATCACGCCGATGTCGGCGCCATGCTCGAAGTACTCGGGCGCGGCCGCCATGCGCCGGGCGCGACGCGGATCAGTGATCCTCGATCCGCGGGCGCACCTCCTCGGCCGGTTCGCCGGTTTCCGGGTCGATCCAGCCGGCCACCCCGATCTCGTCCTCGACCTCGGCCAGCGTCTCCTCGGGTTCGACTTCCGAATGCTCGTCGGCGCGCATGTCGAGTTCCGCCGCCTCGTAGGTGGCGAACGGTCCGATCTCGCGTTTGCCGTCGGCGGTGAGCCAGTGATAGCCGTCGGGCCGGGTGACGATGCGTCCGTCCGGCGGCGGACCGAGCAGGGTTTCGATCGGTGGTGGCGGAATGTGCTTGCGGCCCATGGCCGGCTCCGTTTCCTGTCGTGAGTTCACCATAGCGCCCGCGTTCCGCGCAGCGTTGATCGGCGGCAAGCTTTCCGGCCTGCCGCCGCGCGGGCGGAATCGATGCGGGCCATCATCGCCGCGCGGCGCCGCGAGCGTCGACCGCAGCGGCGAGCGCGCGCAGCGACTCCGCGATCTCGACCGGGTAGGGCGGCGCCGGTGCCAGCGCGCGCAGGCGCGCCGGCAGCGCCGCGATCTGGGTCCGGGCGCGTTGGCGCAGCGCCTCCAGCGAGGGTTGCGGGCCGACCCGAACGCCGCCTCTGAGCACCGGCTCGAGCAGCGGCACGCCGCCGGCTTCATCGCCCGCGAGCGCCAGCGTGTCGCCCGTCATCGCCCCGGAGGCATCGAAGCGGCGGAACACCTGCTTGCGGCCGGGCCAGCTCGCCTTGCCCTCCGAGCGCTTGCGCCGCGGCCTGCCGGCGTACTCGCACATCTTGTAGGCGCAGTCGAGAAACGGCGCGTCGGCCGAGACGTTCATCCGCGTGCCGACGCCGAAGGCGTCGATCGGCGCGCCGCCGGCGACGAGCGCCTCGACGCGCTCCTCGTCGAGGTTGCCGCTGGCGAAGATGCGCGTCGCCGCCAGCCCGCCGTCGTCGAGGATGCGGCGCACGTCGCGCGCGTGGGCGCCGAGATCGCCGCTGTCGATGCGCACCGCCTGCACGTCGACGCCGGATTTCGCCAGCGCCACCACCTTGCGCGCGGCGTCGGCGGTGTCGTAGGTGTCGATCAGCAGCGTCGTGTTGCCGGGCTGGGCGCGGGCGAAGGCGGCGAAGGCCGCCGCCTCGTCGTCGTGCGCCTGCACGAACGAGTGCGCCATGGTGCCGAACACCGGGATGCCGAAGCGGCGGCCGGCCTCGACGGTGGCGGTGCCGGCGAAGCCGGCGAGGTAGCTCGCCCGCGCCGACAGCAGCCCGGCCTCGGCGCCGTGGGCGCGGCGGAAGCCGAAGTCGATCAGCGGCCGGCCTCCGGCGGCGAGCACGCAGCGCGCCGCCTTGCTGGCGACCAGCGTCTGCAGGTGCACGAGATTCAGCACCCGGCTCTCGACGAACTGCGCCTCGGCGAGCGGCGCCGTCACGCGCAGCAGCGGCTCGTCGGCGAAGGCCACCGTGCCTTCGGGCAGGGCGTCGAGGTCGCCGCTGAAACGGAAGCCGCGCAGCGAGTCGAGGAAGCCGGCGTCGAAGCGGCCGGTCGAGGCCAGCCAGGCGAGGTCGTCGTCGGCGAAGCGCAGCGCCAGCAGGTACTCGACCACCTGCTCCAGCCCGGCCGCGAGCAGGAAGTTGCGCCCCGGCGGCAGCGCCCGCACGTAGAGCTCGAACACTGCGGTGTCGTTCATGCCGCCGGCCCGGTAGGCCTGCAGCATGGTCAGCTCGTACAGGTCCGTGAGCAGCGGGCTGCGGTCCGGATCGCGCGTCGCCATCGTCGAGGGCACTCCCGTGAAGCACCGTAGCGCCGATGATCCCGCGCCGCTTGACTGAACTCAATGGCGCGAGGCCGCCGCGCGCTACCTTGGGCCAAATTGATCAGCGACGAAGTTCAGCAGCACCGAGAAGACGGTCCGCAGCAAGTTGCGATGTCGTCCCCGCGAAGGCGGGGACCCAGTGTCTTTCGCGGCGAAGCCGCTGATTTCCCGCTGGAGCCTGCCCCCGAGTGCTTGCATCGGGGGCGGGAAAGACACCGAACTGCTGAGGCTTATCGCAAATCGAGTGGCTCGACGACCGTGTAGGGATGAATCGGATGAAGCTGTTCGCACTGAATGCGTCGCGCCCGTTCGGCGAGCGGGTGGCCGCTGCCCTCGGCCGGCCGCTCGACGCGCACGAGGAGCGCGAGTTCGACGACGGCGAGCACAAGGCGCGGTCCCTGGTCGCCGTGCGCGGCGAGGATGTCTACGTGATCCAGGGTCTGCACGGCGACGCCGAAGCGAGCGGCGACGACCGGCTGGTGCGGCTGCTGTTTTTCTGCGCCGCGCTGCGCGACCACGGCGCGGCGCGCATCACCGCGCTCGTGCCTTATCTGGCCTACGGCCGCAAGGAGCGGCAGACCAAGCCGTTCGACCCGGTCAGCACGCGTTACCTGGCGCAACTGGTCGAGGCGGTCGGCATCGATGCGCTGGTGACGCTGGAGACGCATTCGGTCACGGCGCTGCAGAATGCCTTCCGCATCCCGACCGTGCATATCGACGCCGCGGTGCTGTTCGCCGCCCGCGCCCAGGCGCTGGCGGCCGAGGGGCCGCTGGTCGTCGTCTCGCCCGACCCGGGCGGCATCAAGCGGGCGCAGTTGTTCGCCGAACTGCTCCAGCGGCGCACGGGGCAGGCGATCGGGCTCGCCTTCATCGAGAAGCGGCGCAGCGCCGGCAGGGTAAGCGGCTCGCTGCTGGCCGGCGACGTGGCCGGCGCCACGGCGCTGCTGTTCGACGACCTGATCGCCACCGGCGGCACGCTGCGCCGGGCCGCCGCCACCTGCATCGACGGCGGCGCCAGGCGGGTGCTCGCCTTCGCCGCGCACGGGCTGTTCGCCCCCGGCGCCGAGGCGATGCTGCTCGACCCGGCGCTGGCGGCGGTCGTCGTCGCCGACACCGTGCCGGCGCCGCCGCTCGCGGCGGCGGCGCTGGATCGCGTCGTTCACGAGCCGGCCGCGCCCCTGTTCGCGCGGGCGGTGGAGTGCCTGCAGAGCGGGCTGGCGACTACGGAACTGACGGCGCTGGGTTGAAGCGCGGCGGCAGCCGCAGATAGTCGCGGGCCAGGGGCTGCCAGCGCTGCGCCTGGCGTGGGGTTTCGTCGGCGAGGTGCGCCAGTGCCAGCCGCGCCCGCACGCAGGCGCGGTAGCCGGCGTAGAAGCGCGGCAGCCGCGGATCGACCGCATCGTCGAGCGCGGCGGCGAGCCTGGCCAGCAGGCGCGGCCCGATCCAGTCGGCACCGAGCCGCGCGCACTCGAGGCCGAGGTAGGTGATCTCGTCGAAAGGATCGACCTGGCGCAGCCGCTCGTTGAACTCGAGGCAGTCGATGATCACCGGCGGCGTGGCGAGCCACACATGCTCGGGGCGCAGGTCGCCGTGACCGTCGACGATGCGCCCCGCGGCCAGGCGCGCGCGCAGCAGCGC
>CAYLZU010000167.1:0-7047 GCA_964388005.1 uncultured Burkholderiaceae bacterium | reverse complement strand
CGCCGACCTGGCGGTGCTGGCGGCGATCGTCTCGTCGATCCGCAACCAGCCCTTGCCGCGGGGCGTGGTGGCGTTCGGAGAAGTGGGGCTCGCCGGCGAGGTCCGTCCGGCGCCGCGCGGTCAGGAGCGGCTGCGCGAGGCGGCCAAGCTCGGCTTCGCGCTGGCCGTCATTCCGAAGGCCAACGCGCCGAAGCGGCCGATCGAAGGGTTGACCGTGGTCGCGGTGGAGCGGCTGACGCAGGCGGTCGAACACCTGCGCTGAGCGCCGTCATCGGCCCGGCTCAATGGATTCCCTTCTCGCTGACGCTCGAAAGATTCGCCCTTGGGACGGCCCGGCGGGCTCATCGGCGGCCAGGGCCTTCGCGGCGGCGATGCCGGCCCGCACCGAACCTTCCAGCGTCGACGGATAGTCGCTCGCCGCCGCGTCGCCGGCGAGGTACAGCCGCGGCGCCGGCAGCCGGACCGGCGGACGCCGCAGCCCGGGCGACGGCGCGATCGTCGCCCGCTTCTCGATGACGGCGTCGCTGGCGAGCGGCCGCGGCAGGCCGAGGTCATCGGTCAACTGCGTGGCGACGGCGTCGACGAGCGCCTCGGCGCCGAGCCCGCTCGCGCTGCCGGCGGCGCTGATCACCACGCTCACCACGCCGGCGTTGGCGGCGTCGAGCCAGCCGCGATCGAAGACCCATTGCCCATGGCGCCGGGCGCCGGGGTCGTCGAGGAGCGCCATTGCAGGGTGGTCGAGTCGCACCCCGGTCGGATAGCGCAGATACACGGTGGCGATCGGCGCCATGGTGACCGCCCTCAGTTGCTCGACAGCGGTATCGAGCGCCGGCTGCAACGCCGAGGCCAGCAGCTGCGCCGCCCGCGCCGGCGGCAGCGCCAGGACCACCGCTTCCGCATCGAAGGTCCGGGCGCGAGACTCGAGCCGCCACGCGGCGGCACCTCGCCGCAGCGCCAGCGCCGGGTTCCTCAGATGAAGCTCGGCGCCACGGTCGGCGAGCCAGGCGGCGGCCGGCACCGCCAGCACGGCTCCCAGATCGGTGCGCGGGATCAGCAGGTCCGCCGACCCGGCGCCGCCCGCGAGCGAGTCGCGCAGCACCGCGAGCAGCATCCGCGCCGAGGCATCGCGCAGTTCGACGTTCAGCGCCGCCAGGCACAGTGGTCGCCACAGGCGTCGCACGATCGCCGCCGGCGCGCCGTCGAAGAGCGCGCTCGCCGGCATGTCGTCGTCGAGCCGCCAGTGGCGACGCCGCCAGCGAGCGGCGAACACGAGGGCATGGAGTCGATCGCGCCATCCAAGGCCCGCGGCGGCGAGCATGGCCGCGGCGAGATCGAACGGCGGCGGCAGCCGCCGCGCGCGCAGCAGCGTGCCATCGGGATAGCGGATCTCGAACGGCCGTCGCAGCAGCACCGCGGCCGGATCGACGCCGGCTTCGCCCATCAGCCGCAGCGTCTCGCGGTAGGCACCGATCAGCAGGTGCTGGCCGTTGTCGAGCGAGAACTCGCGATCGCCGAGGCGGATGCGCAAGCCGCGGGCCCGCCCGCCGACCTGCGGCGCGGCGTCGACCAGCGTGACCCGGAAGCCGCGGCGCACGAGTTCCATGGCGCAGGCCAGCCCCGACCAGCCGGCGCCGACGATGGCGACCCGTGTCACCCGCGTTCCGTCAGGGCCGGGCGGTGCCGAAACGCGGGCCAAGCGTCCATGTCCGCCAGGCGATCCACAGCTTGCGCAGCGGGGTCAGGGCGATTCTCTGGTGCAGGACGCGGAAGCCTTCGCGTTCGATCTCGTCGAGCAGCGTGGCGTAGATCGCCCCCATGATCAGTCCCGGCCGCTGCGCTTTCCGGTCGGCGGCGGGCAGGGCGGCAAGGGCGTCGGCGTAGGCCTGGCGCGCTCGCCGGGCCTGGAACTGCATCAGCGGCAGGTACCCGTCCACGTATCGTCCGGCGAGCAGATCCGCCGCCGTGACGCCAAAGCGCCGCAGGTCCTCCAGCGGCAGGTAGATGCGACCGCGGCGGGCATCGTCGCCGACATCGCGGACGATGTTCGTGAGCTGCAGCGCCAGCCCGAGCCGGCGCGCGTACTCGTACGTGCTCCTGTCGCTGACGCCGAAGATGCCGGCGGCCATTTCGCCGACGACCCCGGCGACGTTGTGGCAGTAGGCGGCGAGGGTGGCGTAGTCGAGATACCGGTTCTGCCGCAGGTCCATCGCCATGCCTTCGAGCACCAGCAGCAGGTTGTCGCGGCTGATCGAAAACGACTCCAGATGAGGGGCCAGGGCGCGGCTGACCGGATGCTGAGGTTCTCCCGCGTACAGCCGCGCGACCTCCTCCGCCCACCAGGCCAGCCGGGCCTGCGCGACACCGGCGTCGCCCGCTTCGTCGACGACGTCGTCGACCTCGCGGCAGTAGGCGTACAGCGCGGTGATCGCCCGACGCCGCTCAGGCGGCAGGAACAGAAAGCTGTAGTAGAAGCTCGATCCGCTGGCCGCGGCCTTCGTCTGGCAGTACTCGTCCGGGGTCATGGCAGGCGTTGGATGCGGCGTTTACATCGCCAGCGCGCGGGCCGACATCGTCAGCCAGTCGGCCGGCCGCAGCTGCGGCCGGTGGCGGAACACATCGCCGCCGTGACGATCGATTTCCTCCAGGATGCGCAGGCCGCCCTGGACCACCAGCCGCAGCTCCCAGCCGATGCGGCCCGGCAGCATCCGCGACAACGGCGCGCCGGCGACGAGCAGCCGACGCGCCCGTCCGGTCTGCGCCCGCATCAGCGCCGCCCACGACCCGCCGGTGTCGCGCGCGGCGATCGCCGCCTCGACGACACCGAAGGCGCACAGTTCGCTCTGCGGGATGTAGATGCGGCCCTTGTCCCAGTCGACCGCCACGTCCTGCCAGAAGTTGGTCAGCTGCAGGCCGGTGCAGATGCGGTCGGAATGCTCGATCGCCGCCGCCGAGTCGACCCGGTACAGCGCCAGCAGCAGGCGACCGATCGGGTTGGCCGAGCGGCGGCAGTAGTCGAGCAGCGCGTCGTGGTCGGCATAGCGGCTGACGGTGACATCCTGCGCGAAGGCCGACAGCAGGTCGCGGAACGGCCGCAGCGGCAGGTCGTGCGCGCGCACCGCGGCGGCCAGCTCCGGCCAGCCGCCGTCGCGCCCGGCCTCGATGGCGGTGAGGGCGCAGTGCAGCCGGTCGAGGGCGGCGAGGCGTTGTTCGGGCGCCGCCTCCCCCTCGTCGGCGATGTCGTCGGCGGTCCGCGCGAAGCGGTAGATGGCGCGCACGGCCGGGCGGAGCCGGGCCGGCATCAGCCACGAGGCGACGGGAAAGTTTTCGTAGTGACCGACAGCCATGCGGTCAAGCTACCACGGCGCCGCCGCCGGCCGCCCGCCCGGAGGGCATCGATTAGAATCGCGGACCTGCTGGTCGTCGCAGTTGCCGCGGCGTCGCGAAGGTGGCGAAATTGGTAGACGCACCAGGTTTAGGTCCTGACGCCCTCATCGGCGTGGGGGTTCGAGTCCCCCCCTTCGCACCACAGGCTCGATCATCAACCCAGCCGGCGCCGGTCCGGCTCTCCGAAGAAATCTGAACATGCTTCAAGACGTGGAAAACCTCGGCGCGCTGCAACGCCGCCTGGAACTGTCGGTGCCGGCGGAGACGATCGCGCGGGAGGTGTCGGCGCGGCTGGCCAAGCTGGCGCGCACGGTGCGCATGCCCGGCTTCCGCCCCGGCAAGGTGCCGCTGAAGATGATCGCATCGAGCTACGGCGCGCAGGTGCAGGCCGAGGTGCTCAATGACAAGATCGGTGAGGCGTTCAGCGCCGAGGTCACGGCGCGGCAGCTGCGGGTGGCCGGGACTCCGTCGGTCTCGCCGAAGTCCGGCGGCGACGACGCGCAGCTGACGTTCTCGGCGACCTTCGAGATCTATCCGGAAATCAGCGTCGGCGACCTCGGCGGCTTCGCCGTCGAGCGGTCGGTCTGCCCGGTCGGGGATGCCGAAGTCGACAAGACCCTGGACATCATGCGGCGGCAGCGAGCGACGATGGCCGAGGTCGATCGGCCCGCCGCCGAAGGCGACCGGGTCACCGTCGATTACCGGGGTTCGGTCGACGGCGTCGCGTTCGAGGGCGGCGCCGCGACCGACTTCCCGTTCACGGTCGGCCAGGGCCGGATGCTGCCCGAGTTCGAGGCCGCGGTGCGCGGCATGGCGCGCGGCGAGTCGAAGACGTTCCCGCTGACCTTCCCGGTCGACTATCGTGCCGCCGAACTGGCGGGCAAGACCGCCTCGTTCGATGTCACGGTGAAGAAGGTCGAGCAGGCCGACGTGCCGCCGATCGACGCCGACTTCGCCCGCCAGCTCGGCGTCCGCGACGGCGATGTGGCGAAGATGCGCGACGAGGTCCGCGCCAACCTGGTCCGCGAAGTCGAGAGTCGCCTGCGCGCGCGCACCAAGGACAGCGTCATGGCGGCGCTGCTCGGCGCGGCCCAGTTCGAGCTGCCGAAGTCGCTGGTCGATGCCGACAGCCAGCGGCTGCTCGAGCTGGCGCGCTCCGACCTGTCCTCGCGCGGCGTCGATCCGGCGTCGATGAAGCTTGCGGCGGAGACCTTCGTGCCGCAGGCGCAGCGGCGCGTCCGCCTCGGCCTGCTGGTCGGCGAGATCGTCCGCACGCAGAACCTGCAGCCGCGGCAGGATCAGATCCGCAGGCGGCTGGAGGAGCTGGCGCAGAGCTACGAGAAGCCGGCCGAGGTGATCCAGTGGTACCTCGGCAACCGGCAGCGGCTGGCCGAGGTCGAGACGATGGTGATGGAAGACAATGTCGTCGACTGGGTGCTCAAGCGGGCCCAGGTGACCGAGAAACCGGTCGCATTCGACGAACTGATGGGCGGCAACGTCGCCTGAGGACGACAGATGAGCAGCGGGATCCACGCAAGTCACGGCGCCGCCGGGCCGCAGTCGCTCGGCATGGTGCCGATGGTCATCGAACAGAGCGGCCGCGGCGAGCGGGCCTACGACATCTATTCGCGGCTGCTGCGCGACCGGGTGGTGTTCCTGGTCGGGCCGGTCAACGACCAGACCGCCAATCTGGTGGTGGCGCAGCTGCTGTTCCTGGAGTCGGAGAACCCGGACAAGGACATCTCGCTGTACATCAACTCCCCCGGCGGCTCGGTGTACTCGGGCATGGCCATCTACGACACCATGCAGTTCATCAAGCCGGACGTGTCGACGATCTGCGTCGGCATGGCCGCCAGCATGGGCGCGTTCCTGCTCGCCGCGGGCGCCAAGGGCAAGCGCTTCGCGCTGCCCAACTCGCGCATCATGATCCACCAGCCGTCCTCGGGCGCGCAGGGCCAGGCCTCGGACATCGAGATCGCGGCGCGCGAGATCCTCGACGTGCGCACGCGGCTGAACCGCATCCTCTCGGAGCGCACCGGGCAGCCGATCGAGCGCATCGAGCGCGACACCGACCGCGACAACTTCATGTCCGCCGACGATGCAGTAAGCTACGGAATCATCGACAAGATCTTCGTCAAGCGCGGCGACGGCGGCTGAGCGGGAAGCGATCGCATGGCGGACAAGAAGGGCTCGGGCGAGAAGCTGCTGTACTGCTCGTTCTGCGGCAAGAGCCAGCACGAGGTCAAGAAGCTGATCGCCGGCCCGTCGGTGTTCATCTGCGACGAGTGCATCGATCTTTGCAACGACATCATCCGCGACGAGAACACCACCGATTCCTCGGCCGCGGTCGCCCGGTCCGACCTGCCGGCGCCGGCCGAGATCTGCGGCATCCTCGACCAGTACGTGATCGGCCAGGAGAAGGCCAAGCGGATCCTGTCGGTCGCCGTCTACAACCACTACAAGCGGCTGAAGAACCTCGCCGCCAAGGACGAGGTCGAACTCGCCAAGAGCAACATCCTGCTGATCGGGCCGACCGGCTCCGGCAAGACGCTGCTGGCGCAGACGCTGGCGCGGCTTCTGAACGTGCCGTTCGTGATGGCCGACGCGACCACGCTCACCGAGGCCGGCTACGTCGGCGAGGACGTCGAGAACATCATCCAGAAGCTGCTGCAGAACTGCAGTTACGAGATCGAGAAGGCGCAGAAAGGCATCGTCTACATCGACGAGATCGACAAGATCTCGCGCAAGTCGGACAACCCGTCGATCACCCGTGACGTCTCGGGCGAAGGCGTGCAGCAGGCGTTGCTGAAGCTGATCGAGGGCACGATCGCCAGCGTGCCGCCGCAGGGCGGCCGCAAGCACCCGAACCAGGACTTCGTCCAGATCGACACCACCAACATCCTGTTCATCTGCGGCGGCGCCTTCGACGGGCTGGAGAAGGTGATCCGCAGCCGCTCGGAGAAGAGCGGCATCGGCTTTGGCGCCGAGGTCGTGTCGCCGACCGATCGTTCGGTGGGAGAGCTGCTGCGCGATGTCGAGCCTGAGGACTTGATCAAGTTCGGCCTGATTCCGGAGCTGGTCGGCCGTCTGCCGGTGGTGGCCACCCTCGACGAACTGTCCGAGGACGCGCTGGTCGAGATCCTGGTGGCGCCGAAGAACGCGCTGATCAAGCAGTTCCAGCGCCTGCTGCGCATGGAAGGGGTCGAGCTCGAGGTCCGTCCTGACGCGCTGGCCGCGATCGCGCGCAAGGCCCTGAAGCGGCGTACCGGGGCGCGCGGACTGCGCTCGATCGTCGAGGGCGCGCTGCTCGACGTGATGTATGACCTGCCGAGCCAGAAGAACGTCGTCAAGGTGGTGCTCGACGAGAACGCGGTGGCCGGTGGCCACCCGATCCTGATCTACGCCGATCCGCCGAAAGTCGCCGGCGCCCCGCGCTGATCTGGCGCAGGCTCGGGGCCGGCGCCCAATGCTAGATTCCCCTCGCATCCGTCGGGTAACGGCGGCGCCCTTGTGAACCGGCGCTTCCGCCCGCATCTGCGGGTCTGATCCCCGTCAAGGACCATCCATGTCCACCGTGCTCCTCCCCCCCGAAAAGATCGCGCTGCCGCTGCTGCCGCTGCGCGACGTCGTCGTGTTCCCGCACATGGTGATCCCGCTGTTCGT
>CAYLZU010000166.1:0-7061 GCA_964388005.1 uncultured Burkholderiaceae bacterium | reverse complement strand
ATGCGGTCCTTGAGCAGAGCCAGCGCCGACGCCTCGCCCCGCAGCACGTCCTCGTAGGCGATCCGTTGCGGCCGCCGGTCGAGCGGCGGCAGCGCCGCCGGGTCGAACAACTGGCTGGCGACGAAGTCCCCCGGCTGGATCGCCGGACAGGCGCCCTGCGGCCGGGTGACGCGTTCGAAGGCCTGGAACCGCAGCGTCATTTCGCGGCCGCCGCGTTGCAGCCTGAGCTGCCGCAGCACGCGGTCGGGGGCGACGATCGGGGCGCCGGCGGCGACCGCGGCGAGCGCGAGCGACGGCATCAGCGCCGGAGCCGCCGCCGCTGGCCGCTCGACCACGAGCGGCATCAGCCTTGCGACGCCGAGCCGGTCGCCGGCGCAGGCGATGCCCCAGGTGACCAGCGGCGCGAATCGAGGCGCGATCACCGGCGTCGCACCTTTGACCTCGTGCACGCCAACGACGACCGGCGTCCGCTCGCGCACCTCCGCCAGCGCTGCCGCGAGGGCGGAATCGGCGGCCTCGGGGCCGTCGGCGACGAAGGTGATATCGAAGGCGACCGTCCTCGCGCCTGCCGCGGCGGCGTGGCGAAGGAAGCGCGCGTGCTCGGCGCGCCAGGACGGGCCGAAATCGCGGCCGACCGCGGCCACGGTCTTCTCGTCGATCGCCGCCAGCACCACCTCGCCGCTCCACAGCGGCGCCGGCGCACCGGGCAGGGCGCTGCTCAACAGCATGGTGGCGGTGGCGGCGCGGGTGTCGAGACCGAGCAGGTCAAACACCGATACCCAGCCGCCGATGAACACGGCGAGGCCGGCCACCGCGGCGGCGATGCGCAGCCGCTGTTTGCGCTTCAGCTCGTCGGCGACGCTGGAAAAGCGCCGGCCCTGGACGGCTTCGGCGAGCGCGTTGAGGCTTTCGTTCAGCGCCCGTGGATTGATGCGCAGCATGTTGCTCGCCGCCAGCGGCCGCAGTTCCTCCGGCAGTCCCGACACCGGCTCGGCGGCGCCGTCGACCAGGGCCGCGATCACCCTTGGCGAGCCGGTGGCGGCGCGGCGCGCCAGCGCGCGGCGCACCTCCTCGCGCACCCAGTCGTTGCCGCCCTGGCGCGCCTGCAGGATCTCGAGCCAGCGCGGCCCGATCACGACCACGACCACGTCGGCCTGGTCGAGGTGGCTGCCGATCCTGGCGACGAAGTCGTCGCCGTAACCGATGTCCTCGATGTCCATGAAGACATGGTCGGCGCCGAAGTGCCTGGCCAGTTCCTCGTGCAGCAGCTTGGCGGCCAGGGCGCTGTCGTCGCGGCGATAGCTGATGAAGATCTTCATCCGGTCCGTCGGCGATCGTCCACAGAATACGAGCGGGCGCCGGTGGGTCCCATCCCCCACACGCGATTGCAGCAGGGCGCAGTGAAGCGCGCCGGGCCGTCCCAAGCGCTGACTCCGGAGCGCGCAGCGCGGAGGACAACACAAAAGCGCGCAGCTCGTCGCTGGAGAGCGGGCTGTCCATCGTCGTCGATGACACCGGCGCAGGCGGGAAACGCAGCGCGGCGATAATCGGCGCCACTGAATGATGCCGACCGAGAGGAGCCTGCCGGGATGAATCGAAAATTCGCCGCCGCGGCGATGGCATGGATCGTTGCGATGGCCGCGGCGAACGGCGCCGGCGCGACGGGTTGCCAGCCGCCAAGGCAGCTCGCCGACGCGACCCCGGAGCAGGTGCGCATGTTCTTCGCCGCCGATGGGCGCGCGGTGGTGACCTTCCTCGGCTACTCCGGCGCCGGCTACGAGGATCCCGCAGCGATGCTGGCGCACGCCCGCCGCGTGCTCGAACAGGTCGATCCACGCCGGACGATCGTCAACATCGGCGCCACCGCGGAAGGGATCGGGGCCGTCTACGAACTCGCCAAGCAGCGCGGTTTCGCCACCACCGGCATCGTGTCGATGGAGGCAAGGCGCAGCGGCGCGGCGCTGTCGCCGTGCGTCGACACCGTCTTCTTCGTCGCCGATGCGAGCTGGGGCGGCTACCTGCCCGGCACGCGCACGCTGTCGCCGACCTCGGCGGCGATGGTGGCGGTCAGTTCAAGGCTGGTGGCCATCGGCGGCGGCGAGGTGGCGCGCGACGAACTGCTGGCCGCGAAGGAGGCCGGCAGGCAGGTCGTCTTCATTGCCGCCGACATGAACCATCGGGCGGCGGTGATCAAGGCCGCCAGCCGCGGCCAGCCGCTGCCGCACGACTTTCGCGGCGCCGCGCACGAGGCGATGAAGCCGGCGTCGAGCCGGGTGCCCGCGAAGTGACGCGCGGTCATCGGCCGGCCATCGGCTGCGCCGGTGACGAAGCCGCTCGTCAGCCGAAGGGTCCGAGGTGGTGGCGGCGGACGTTCTTCTCCGCGTACGCCTTTCCGACGCGCTGGATGTCGTCGATGTGATCGACCGAATCCATCACCTGCACGTTCGCCGCCTCGATGTCGGCTAGGCCGAGCGCGTTCAGGCCCTTCTGCGACACGTCGGGGTCGTAGCGCACGTAGGTGAAGAGCTTCGGCCCGCTGAAATTCGCCGCCGCCGCGTCGGGCCGGATCATGGCGCCGAACTCGCGGTCGATTTCGCCGCCGAAGCGGCAGTCGCCGAGCAGCCGGCAGGCCATGTCCCAGCCGGCGCTGGCGGCGTTCATCAGCGCCGAGGGCACGTTCTTCGCGTGGTGAAGCAGGTTCATCTCGGTCGCCTGCAGCTGCGGCTGCGCCCGGGCGGCCGATCCGGTGCCCACCGAGACGATCAGCAGCTGATCGGTGCCGGTGCGCCAGTCCAGGCGGTACGGCGCCGCGGTGGCCATCTGGAAGGCGAGGAAGGCCGGATTGTTGTAGGTCGTGACGCCGCCGTCGACGAAGATGAAGCTCTGTTCCTGCGCCGTGCCTTCGGCCAGCGTCACCACCTCCGGCGGAAAGAAGGTCGGCGCGGCGGTGCTGGCGCGGACCACCTGCCACAGCGGCAGGTCGAGGTTGCAGTTCAGCCGCGGCGAGCCGTCGTCCCTGACGCGCAGGTTGTACAGCGCGCGGGGGTTGTTCCACACCGGCCACGGCGAGTCGGTCGAATGGTTGCGCAGCACCATCATCAGCACCGTCCGCAGGCCCGGATCGCCGAGCGTCGCCCACGGCTCCGCCTTCGGGTGGCCCAGCGCCGCGTTCAGCTCCTCGCGCAGCTTCCGCGCCAGCGGCTCGTCGTTGTAGCTGTAGCGCAGCCGCTTGAAGATCGATGCCTTGTCGAACATCTGTCTGCCGCTGCCGACGTAGAAGTCGCGGATCCGCGCTGTCGACATGCCGGCCGAGATGCAGGTGGCGATCACCGCCCCCGTGCTGGTGCCGCAGACGAGGTCGAATTCATCGGCGAGCACCAGCTCCGGCGCGTTGCGCGCCGCGCGCAGGTCGGCCTCCAGCCGGGCGAGGATCTCGACCGACATCAGCCCGAGGATGCCGCCGCCGTCGCAGGCGAGGATCTTCTTCGGGCCGGGTGCGGCGATGCGATCGTTCAGTGCCATGTTCCACTCCTCGCGGTCGCCCCGCCGGCGGCTCCGCTTGCAAGTTGTCCTGCGCGCTGCGCGCTCACAGCGTCCGCGTATCGATCCACGTCACCCGTCCGGTGCGCCGCTTGACTTCGTTGTACATGTGCGCCGTGCCGCCGGGCCCGTCGCCGCCGCCGCCGTTCCACAGGCAGAAGAAGCGCACCTTGTCGACACCCCAGGCCAGCGCCGTGTACAGCAGCCACAGGTTGCAGCGTTCGTAGGCGTTGACGCCTCTCGGCAGAGGGCCCAGTTCGGCCGGCATGATCCGCGGCGGATCGGCGAGCCGCGCCTTCGCCGCGAAGTAGCGGCCGCGCCAGCGCTCGCCGTGCTCCGACCGCAGCACCGACTGCTCGATGAACTGCGGCTCGGGGAAGGGCAGCAGCACCTGGCAGCGCACGCCGCGCGCGAGGCAGGCTTCGACGAACAGGAGGTCGCCGCCGGCGGCGGCCTGGGCCAGCGCCAGGTCGCCGGCGCAGGCGCCCGCGGCATCGAGCTCCCGCGCCAGCCGCTCGGCCGCGGCCGCCTCCTTGTCCGCCGGCAGGCGCGGAGGGCTGCGCCCCGGCGCATCGATCATGTGGCCGGAGAACAGCAGCACCTGGCGCGGCACCAACGGCGGCGCCGCGCGCGCGATCTCCGCATCGACGATCGCCAGCGCGGCGGCGGTCTCGTCGGGGCGGAATTCGAGGTCGCGCAGCGTTGCCAGCGTCTGCCGCGACGAATCGAGCGCGAACCAGTCGCGGTCGGCGGCGGCGATCGCCGCCCGCCAGTCGCGCAGCAGCGTGTCGCGGTCGGAGCACAGCAGGCTCGCCTCCGCCTGCGTGGCGCGGGCCCAGTAGTCGCGCGGCGAACGCGCCAGGCTCGCCGCCACCGCCCAACGGACGCCGGCCAGCAGCAGGTCGGTCTCGGCGGGGTCGTTCCGGCCTCCGAGGTGCACGCGCAGCACCGTCAGCGTCAGCGCGTTGATGCCGGAGTAGACGTGCGAGGGATCGGCGACGAAGGCATTGCGGTACGGTTCGATCGCCTGCTGCAGCCCGGCTTCCTCGACGGCGGCCCCTGCGCGCATCTGCGCTGGCCCGGCGCCAGGCTGGCGCCAGCGCGCGATCCACTCGTCCTTGGCGACGCGGCCGGCGAGCGCCCAGGCTTCGGCATCGGCCGGATAGTCCGCCGTCAGGCGGCGCGTCTCCTCGCGCGCTTCGTCGATGCGGCCGAGGCGTCCGAGGCAGATCGCGCGCTTCTCGCGGCTCGCCTTGTCGTCGGGGTCGATCGCCAGCGCCGTCTCGAACTGCTCGAGCGCGAAGTCGAAATGCTGCGCCTTCAGCAGGCAGTCGCCCGCGGTCCGCCGCGACTCCATCGCCAGCGCCCGCGTCGGCGTTTCGTCGGCGAGCACCAGGATGTCGCCGGGGCGGTTCTTCTGCCTCGCCACTTCCATCCGGCTCGCCCATTGCCGGTAGGCGTCGCTGAACTCGTTGCGCTCGGCGAGCAGCAGGTCCCGCCACTGCGGTTCGCGCAGGTGGTCGAGCAGCACGTACACCGGGCTCACCTTGCGCGCCGCCGACCCTTCGATGGTCTCGCGCGCCATCGCCGCCAGCCGTGCGCGGTCCTGCTCCAGCAGCGCCGGATCGGGCGCGCCTTCCCTGAGCCGATAGCGCAGCTTGCGGTCGGTGTAGATGTCGAACGGCTGGCTGGGCCGCGGCCCCTGCACCAGCACCACGCCGCGCGCGCGCAGCGCGTGGCGCACGCCGAGCTCGTACCAGACGTTGGGGTTGTCGAGCGTCAGGTCGGCGACCACCAGGTCGGCGACCAGCAGCTCCTGGAACATGTCGGTGCGGATGTCGCCGGCGCGGCTTTCCTCGTCGGCGCGGAAGACCTCGCAGCCGGCGTCTTGCAGCGCCGGCCTGATCAGCTCGGCGTAGATGCGGTCGAAGTCGATCGGCTGCGCGTCGTGGCCGGGCTTGACGCCGAACGGCATGGCGACGAAGGCGTGCGGTTTCATGCGACGACTTGGCGTTTGCGACGAAGTATGCGCCGTGATCATGCGAGTGATGTCCCGATCGGGCGGGATTGCTGCCGCACTTCAGGGACGCACAATCGACCGGCGATGGCGCAAGCGGCCGCAGCCGGCGGCCAGCGCGCGGCGCGAGTCGATCGGCGACGAAGGAGAGGCAGCGATGGGCAAGAGGGCGATCTGCGTCGGCATCAACAGGTTCGCGAACTATCCGCAGTTCGCGCTCAACGGCTGCGTCAACGATGCGAAGGACATGGCGGCGCTGTGCAAGGGCCTGCTCGGCTTCAAGGCCAGCGAGATCACGGTGCTGACCGACGCCCAGGCCACCAAGGCCAAGGTGATGGCGCTGCTCACGGCGGCGGTCAGGGACGCCGGCGCCGGCAGGATCGGCACCCTGCTGTTCAGCTTCTCGTCGCACGGCACGCAGATGGCCGACAAGAGCGGCGACGAGCCCGACGGCATGGACGAGGCCTTCGTGCCCTACGACATCGCGCAGAAGGGAAACAGCTGGGATCCGGCGCGGATCATCAGCGACGACGAGTTGCACGACCTGTTCCGGCAGCTGCCGGAGAACGTGCTGCTGGAGGTATATCTGGACACCTGCCACAGCGGCAGCGGCCTGCGCGGTGCCGAGTTCAGCCTGAACGCGCCGCGGCCGCGCTTCATCGCGCCGCCGGCGGGTGAACTCCAGGGCCCGGTCAAGCAGCACACGGTGCGCGGCTTCCTGATCGATCGCCCGCCTTCGAAGGCGAAAGGCAAGGCGAGCGAGACGACTCCGGCCGGCGGCAGGCATCACATCCTGTGGACCGGCTGCAAGGCCAACCAGACCAGCGCCGACGCCTACTTCAACGGCCGCTACAACGGTGCCTTCACCTACTACTACGTCAAGACGATGACGGCGACCAACAACCGGTTGCCGCGCAAGGACGTGATCAGGAAGGTGCGCGAGGCGCTGAAGGGCAAGTTCAGCCAGGTGCCGCAGCTCGAAGGCAACGCCACCGACCGCAACAGCGCGATCCTGTACTGACGCCGGCGGCGCGGCGGCGACGGCACACCTACTTGCCGCCCGGACTCCGCCGGCTCTTGCGCGGAGCCGGCTTCGGCGCCCGCGCCTTGCCGGCACGCGCAGCCCTGGCCGGCGACCTGGCCGCCGGCGCGGCTGCCTTGCGGCTGGCGGATGAACGGCGTGGCGTCCGCTTGCCCGGTGCGCCTTCGGCCGGTCCATCGGGTTCGTCGCCGACTTCGACGTAGCCGGGTTCGGCGGCCGCGGTGGCCGACCGCGGCGTCGGTTCGGTCATCGCCAGCGCCTGTTCGCGGCTGATCCTGGGGTAGCGCAGCGGCCGGCCGCTGGCGTCGAACTCGGCGATGCGGATCTCGCCGCGGTTGCCGGCGGTGCTGTGCGACACATGCACCCACTTGGTCGTGGCATCGCGGGCCTCGTAGATCAGCTGGTCGTAGGGCAGGCCGCAGCGGATCACGGTCTTGAACAGCTCGACCACCGGCATGCCCG
>CAYLZU010000165.1:0-7086 GCA_964388005.1 uncultured Burkholderiaceae bacterium | reverse complement strand
GAAGCCGGCCTCGGCATCGGCGACGATCGGCGCGAAGTAGTCGATGTAGCCCGGATCGCCGGGGTTCTTGCCCTCCATCCACTGGATCTGGTCGCAGCGGGTCAGGGCGTTGTTAATCCGGCGCACCACCGCC
Organism: uncultured Burkholderiaceae bacterium; assembly: GCA_964388005.1. Taxonomy (GTDB): domain Bacteria; phylum Pseudomonadota; class Gammaproteobacteria; order Burkholderiales; family Burkholderiaceae_F; genus JADJWR01. Next base: position 6,953 of record CAYLZU010000165.1, on the reverse strand, counting down.
GGCACGGAGTTGATCGGATAAAGCGACTGGTCCGGGTACATCTCACCCGCGAGGTTGGCGTCGCCAGCGACCTGCCAGCCCGACAGGTAGATCGCCTTCAGCCCGGCCTTGACCTGCTGCATCGCCTGATTGCCCGTCAGCGCGCCGAGCGAGTTGACGAACGGCTCCTCGTTGATCGACTTCCACAGCCGCTCAGCGCCGCGCCTGGCGAGCGTGTGCTCCACTTGTACCGAACCGCGCAGACGGACGACGTCGTCGGCGGTGTAGCCGCGCTTGATGCCTTTCCAGCGGGGGTTCTCATTCCAGTCTTTCTGCAGGCGTTGCGCTTCGAGCTTGCGGGTCATTTGGTCGAATCCTCATCCAGGTGTTGCTTCATGCCGCCCGGGTCGGTGACGGAGCATTGAAGTGCGTTCAGCGTAAGACTCGGACCGCGCTGCGGCAAGTCAAATATCTTATATAAGAGCATTACTGAATAGATTGCCTATCAATGCCTTACATGCTTTGTTCCATTATCCGCAACCGTGGCGCCATAGATGAAACGAACGCTGTTGCGCGGCAGCAGCAGGATTTCATCATGCAAAAGCGGTCCCTGATCGATGAAATCGGCGCTGCGAAGCCGTCGCGAACAGGAAGCGCGGTGCTGGCTCTCTTCTCGACCTCCACGATCCGGTTCGTGCCTCCCCTTTCGAGCGCCGGACCGCGCCCGATTGCATCCGGCGAGGCCGCGTGCAGCGTCGACTGCCGCGCTGCGCTCGCGGTCGGCCGCGTCGCTGGCGCCGCCCGAAGCGGGAGATCGAAGCGGGCTCGACAGCCGGAAATCAGGTCGACGGCCGCCGGGCGTCGCTCGCTCAGGCGTGCAACCTGCGCCCGCTGACGACGACGCCGTCGCGGTCGGCATAGACCCAGTCGCCCGGGCGCACGATCGCGCCGCGCACGGTGACGACGAGATCACGCTGACCCTCGCCGCGCTTGACCGAGCGTCGCGGCGTGACCGCCGCGGCGCGGACGCCGACCGCACAGCCGTCGATCTCGTCGACATCGCGCACGGCGCCGTCGACGATGACTCCCGCCCAGCCGTTGTCGGCAGCGCTGCGCGCGAGATTGCCGCCGAGCACAGCACAGCGCGTGCTGCCGCCTGCATCGACCACCAGCACCTGCCCATCGCCGGGCTCCTTCACCGCCTGCGCCAGCAGGGAGTTGTCCTCGAACAGCTTGATGGTGCGCGCGGTGCCGCAGAAGCGCCCGCGGGCACCGAAGGACAGCAGTCCCGGCGCCAGAAGGCGCAGTTCGCCGCTGTCGAACAGCGCCTCGTTGGCATCGCACAGGTCGGTGGTGGCAGGCACGGCAGTCACGGCGTATCCCCTTTCAAGAAAGAACGAGTGATGAAGCGCGGCGCCTAAAAAGCGGAATCAGGGCTGCGCGGCGGCGCGCAGCCGGCGCGTGCCGCTGCCGACGACGACGGCCAGCAGCAGCGCCGCCACCTGCAGGATTGCCACCCCGACCAGCGGCGCCGAATTCCGGCCGGCATCGAGCATCGGCCCGAACACGAGCGGCGATGCCGCCAGGCCGATGTCGAGCCCCGAATAGACGAACCCATAGACACGGCCGTACGCCGTGGCGCCGAACTGCGCCGTCGCGGCGCGACGCACCAGCAGGTCCCGGCTGGGCCCAGCGACACCGACGCCGAATCCCACCAGCGCCATCAGCGGCAGGATGCTGACTGCCGGCGCCAGGCCGCTTGCCAGCAGCAGCGCCGTCGCCGCCGACACCGTGAGCGCCGGCGCGATCACGGCATCGCTGTCCTCGACGCGGCCGCCGAGGAAGCCGCCGGCCACCATGCCGGCCGCGCTGCCGAGCAGATAGGCCGTGAGTCCGAGGCTCGCCACCGGCAGCGCCAGCGCGTAGACGTTGTGCAGGATCGCCGGCGCGTAGTTCTGCAGCACGCCGAAGGCGGCCGTGGTGATCAGGAAGAAGGCAAAGCACAGCCACACCGCGCCGCTGCGCAGGAAGGCGAGCGAGCCTGCCGGGCCCCTCGCGGCGCCCGGCTCCGGCGCCACCACCGCGGCCTCGGCCGCGTCGGCGAGAACGCGGCGGCGCAGCAGCAGCAGCGCCAACACCGAAGCTCCGATGAGCGCTGCGACCAGCGCCGCCATCCGCCACGAGCTTGCCGCGGCGACGCCGGCCATCACCACCGAGCCCGCGGCCCAGCCGAGATTGCCGGTCAGCCCATGGATCGAGAAGGCATGCCCGAGACGGGATGGCGACACCCGGCGGTTCAGCAGCGTGAAGTCGGCCGGATGAAAGATCGAGTTGCCGGCGCCCGCCACCACCGCCGCCGCGAGCAGCCCGGCGTAGCCGCCGGCGGCCGACAGCACGATGCCGGAGGCAGCCAGCGTACCGACGCCGAACATCAGCACCGGCCGCGCGCCGATGCGGTCGACCACGAAACCGGCCAGCGCCTGTCCGATGCCGCTGACGACGAAGAACACCGTCATCAGGAAACCGGCCTCGGTGTACGACAGCGAGAACTCCGCCATCAGCCACGGGAACAGCGGCGGCAGCATCAGGTGGAAGAAGTGCGAGGTGCCGTGTGCCAGCCCGATCAGGCCGATCACTTCCGCGTCCCGCGTCCCGCCGGCTTCGATCGATGCCGCGCCCATGGCCGCGAATTTAGCAGCGGCGCGGATAATCGGCGCTGATTCACCTCGCTGATCACGCGCCTGCAGCCCACCCGATGCCGCCCCTGCCAAATCCCGGCCGTCGCCGGATCGCCCGCCGAGCGCTGGCCGCGACGCTGGCGTTTCTCCTGGCGCACGCGGCCGCAGCGGCGGCGCTGGTCCCGGTGCGGCTGATCGCCTTCAACGACCTGCACGGGCATCTCGAACCGGGGGAGAACAACATCACCGTCGCCGATCCGCGCGAGCCGGCCCGCCTGCTGGCGCTGCGCGCCGGCGGCGTCGCCCATCTCGCCGGCGCGGTGCGGCAGCTGCGCGCCGAGCAGCCGGCAAGCGTGCTGATCTCATCGGGCGACTTGGTCGGCGCCTCGCCTCTCGTCAGTGCGCTGTTCCGCGACGAGCCGACCATCGAAGCGATGAATGCCCTCGGCCTCGACCTGAACGCGGCCGGCAACCACGAGTTCGACCACGGCGTGGCCGAAATGCGCCGCCTGATCGCCGGCGGCTGCGCCACCGAACCGCGCGGCGCCGCCGCGACGTGTGCCGGCGCATCGCCGTCCTTCGACGGCGCCCGCTTCCCGTTCATCGCCGCCAATGTCGAGGACGCCGCCACCGGAGCGCCGCTGCTGCCGCCAGCGGTCGTCAAGAACATCGCCGGCGTGCGCATCGCCTTCATCGGCGCGGTGACGCGCACCACCCCGGGCATCGTCATGCCGAGCGGCATCCGCGGCTGGCGCTTCACCGCCGAGGCAGCGGCGCTGAACCGCCACGCGCGGCAGCTGCGCGCCGAGGGCGTCAACGCCATCGTTGCCGTCGTGCACGAGGGCGGCGACGCCGACGGCGGCATCAACGGCTGCGACAACCCGCGCGGGCCGATCTTCGACATCGTGCGCGGTCTCGATGCCGCCATCGACATCGTGCTCAGCGCCCACACCCATCGTGCCTACAACTGCCTGATCGACGGCCGCGTCGTGATCCAGGGCGCCTCTTTCGGCCGCCTGCTGTCGGTGGTCGACCTGCAGGTCGATCGGGCCACCGGGGCGGTCGCCCGCGATCGCACGCGCGCGCGCAACGTGCCGGTGGCCAACGGGCTCGATGCCGACGCCGCGGTTCGCGACGCCTATCCGCCCTTTGCTCCCGACCCGAAGGTGGCCGCCATCGTCGAGCACTATCGCGGCCGCGCCGCGCCGCTCGCCGACCGCCCCGTCGGCCGCCTCGCCGCCGCGGTCGAGCGGCTGCCGCCGGAGCAGGGGGATTCGCCGGCGGGGCGGCTGATCGCCGACGCGCATCTGGCCGCCACCCGCGACAACGGCGCCCAGATCGCCTTCACCAATGCTGGCGGCATCCGCGCCAACCTGCTGCCGCGACCCCCGGACGGCGCCGTCACCTTCGGCGACATCTTCGCCATGCAGCCGTTCGGAAACACCCTGGTGACGATGACGCTGACCGGCGCGCAGCTGAAGTCGGCGCTCGAGTCGCAGTGGCGCGGCACGCCGGCGCGGCCGCACTTCCTGCAGCCGTCGGCGACGCTCGCCTATTCCTGGCGCGACGACGCGCCCGCCGGCGAGCGGGTCGTCGCCGAATCGATCCGCATTGAAGGCAAGCCCTGGCGGCGCGATGCGACCTATCGCGTCACCGTCAACAGCTACCTCGCCGCGGGCGGCGACCGTTACCGTATCTTCGTCGACGGGACCGAGCGCAGCGGCGGCCCGCGCGACGTCGATGCGCTGGCGCAGTACCTGTCGCAGCACTCGGCAGCGGCACCGCTGGCCTTCGATCCGCAGCCGCGCGTCGTCAGGCACGCCGCCGCCGGCGACGCCTCCGCGGTGAGATAATCCGGCTCCGCAACACGCTAGGTCCGCTCATGCGCCGCAACCGCCTCGTTTCCCGTGCCCGCACCTCCTCGTCCGCCAGCACCCTCGCCAAGCTGGCGCGACGGCTGTCGGAATCGGGCAGCCGCATCGAGGACCGGCTGTGGGAGCGCCGGCTGATCGAAGCGCTGTACGACCGGCTGGCCCGCGGCGCCGCCGACGACATCGACGCCGCCCTCGAGGACCTGTCGCGCACCCAGGCGCGCGCCTACGACGACCTCGCCGATCTCGCCGAGTCGTGCGCCGAGAGCGCCACGGTCGACGTCGACGGCAAGCCGCACGACGCGCTGCTGCTGGCGGTGCCGCTGCTCGCCTGGTCGCGCTACCGGCTGCCGGCGACGACGCTGTCGGCGGCGGTGGTCGATGCCATCGGCGCCCACATCGCCGGCCATCTCGCCGCACGCGGCACGCGCATCGCGGTGGCCGACTACCTGTACTCGATCGACCAGCTGCCGGAATCGTTCGGCGAGGTCTACGACGCGGCGCAGAAGCTGTTCGAGGCCTGCGTCGCCGGCAAGCGGATGAAGGTCGACGGCAAGAGCCTGCGCGAGCCGGTGATGATGCTCGCCGACACGCGCTACCTGCTGGCGGCCATCGTCGCGCCGCAGGGCGCGCCGCTGTATCACTGGCAGGAGACCGGCGTCGACCCGGATGCCAAGACGGCGGCGACCAATGCCTTCCGCGAGCAGGCGAGCGCCGCCCTCGCTCCGGTCATGACCGGCTGCCGCTATCGCGTGCTCGCCGCCAATGCGTTCCACGCGGCGCTGCGCCAGGCCGACCGCGACCTGCGCGAGTTCTCCCTCGAAGCGGCGGTGTCGTACCTGAAGCTCGCCTACGACCTGGCGCCGAACGCGCTGCAGGCGACTTTCGCCGCCTTCGAGGACAAGCGGGTCGAGGAAATGAGGATCGGCATCGGCCCGGCCGGCAACGACGACGCGGTGATCGAGGGCGTGGTCTGGCCGCTGCTCGGCGACGAGGAAGACAAGACGCAGGAGGAGATCGACGCCGCGCTGCGCGCGCTCGGCGTGAACAAGGTCACCGCCCATGCGCACCGCTTCCCGCTCGAATACTGCGACGACTGCGGCGCGCCGATGTTTCCCAATCCCGCCGGCCATGCGGTGCACGCCGAGGCGCCGGAGGACACGGAAGAGCAGCCGGCGGCGCCGCTGCATTGATTCCGGCGCGCCGGCAGCCGCCGCGCGCCGCACCGATCGCCTTCTTCCCCTCGCCTCGGCGCACCCGCGGGCGGAACCTCATCGATCCGCCGCAGCGGCCGGACGGATGCCCCGAGCTCGCCCCGATGCGCGATCGCCGACTGCCGGGTCCGCTCCCATAGTGGGCTGTCGAGCATCGGAGGTCCCATGGCGATCGACTACGTCAGCACCGACCAGGCACCGGTCCTCGATGCCACGGGCAGGAAGACCGGCGTGTCGCTGCTGTGGGGCGACCGGGTCGACGTCGTCGCCACCCACGGCAGCCTGGCCGAAGTCCGCTCCGGCCGCGTCTCCGGCAGCGGCTTCGTCGAGCGGTCGCAGCTCGGCGGCCGTTCCCTGCTGGAGTTCTACTTCATCGATGTCGGCCAGGGCGACGGCGTGCTGGTGCGCACGCCCGATCACCGCCACGTGCTGATCGACGGCGGCCTGCCGCGCAAGCGGCAGATGACCGGCAAGAACGCCGCCGACTTCGTCGACTGGAAGTTCGCCAGGGACTATCGCCGCAGGTCGATCGCGCTCGACGCCGTCATCGCCTCGCACAACGACGTCGACCACTACGGCGGCCTGTGGGACCTGCTCGAGCCCGATGCCGCCGCGCGGGCGGAACTCGACGCCACGTCGGTCACGGTCGAGGCGTTCTTCCACGCCGGCCTGTCCTGGTGGAAGAAGGCGAGCGGCCGCAGCCTCGGCAGCTACGCCGCCACCGCTTCCGGCAGCATGTGGACGCAGCTGCTCGGCGACCGCGCCTCGGTCGAGGCGGCGCTCGGCGGCAACGGCCCGCAACTGGCGGGCGAGTGGGCGCAGTTCTTCGCCGCGGTCGCCTCCGCGAAGACGGCGAGCGGCGCGCCGACACCCATTTCCCGCCTCAGCCACGCCGACGGGCATCTGCCGGGCTTCTCCCCGTCCGACGGACCGGCATCGATCAGGGTGCTGGCGCCGGTGGAGTTCGCCGTCGGCGGCAAGCCGGCGCTGCGCCGTTTCAGCGGCGGCGAGTCGAAGAACACCAACGGCCAGAGCATCCTGCTGCGCGTCGATTACGGACGCGTCCGCGTGCTGCTCACCGGCGACCTCAACCTGGCGGCGCAGGCGATGCTGCTGCACGACTACGCCGGCGCGGCGCAGGAGTTCGCCTGCGACGTGGCCAAGGCCTGCCACCACGGCAGCGAGGACGTCTCGTACCGCTTCCTGCAGGC
>CAYLZU010000164.1:0-7182 GCA_964388005.1 uncultured Burkholderiaceae bacterium | reverse complement strand
CGGGTCCGCTGCTCGGTGCGACCTCGGGCCGCTCGCGACGATTTCCTCACAGCCTTTCAGCCTCCGGCCGGCGTGTGCACGTCGCGCGCCAGTTCCTCGACCGGCTCCCAGGTGCCCGCCTCGGCGAAGCGCACCGCCGCGTCGACCTCGGCCATCGCTTCGCGGTCGATGGACTGGAACTCCTCCTCGCTCATCATGCCGGCGGCCTTCAGCCGGTCGGTGAAGGTGTGGATCGGCCCGTGTTCCTTCCACCGCTCGACTTCCGCCTTGTCGCGGTACAGCTCGGCGTCGAACATCGAGTGGGCGCGGAAGCGGTAGGTGTGCAGTTCGAGGAAAAACGGCGCCTGCGTCGAGCGCACCTGCGCCACCGCGTCCCTGGCCGCCTCGTGGACCGCCAGCACGTTCATGCCGTTGATGTGCGCGGTGCGGATGCCGTAGCTCGCCGCCTTCTTCGTCAGGTCGATCTGCGACTCCGAGCGGGAAAGGGCCGTGCCCATCGCGTACAGGTTGTTCTCGCAGATGAAGAGCACCGGCACCCGCCACAGCGCCGCCAGGTTCAGCGACTCGTGAAACGCACCCTCGGCGACCGCGCCTTCGCCGAAGAAGCAGGCGGTGATGCAGCCGGCGCGCGGCTTCCCGCTCGCCGCGCCGCTCACGGCAGGTGCGGTGTCGCCCGCTTCGGGACGCGAGCCGTCGGCGGCGAGGGAGACAGAGAGCTTGTCGGCCAGCGCCAGCCCCACCGCCAGCGGCAGCCCGCCGCCGACGATGGCGTTGCCGCCGAAAAAGCGCGTGGCGGCGTCGAACAGGTGCATCGAGCCGCCGCGGCCGCGCGAGCAGCCTTCGACCTTGCCGTACATCTCGGCCATGATCGCGTTCATCGACACGCCGCGCAGCAGCGCCTGGCCGTGCTCGCGGTAAGTGGCCACCACGTTGTCCTCGGGCCGCAGGTTCGGCATCACGCCGGCGGCCACCGCCTCCTCGCCGATGTACAGGTGCAGGAAGCCGCGGATCCTGCCTTCGCCGTACAGCTCGGCGCAGCGTTCCTCCAGGCGGCGGATGCGCACCATGTCGCGCACCCGCGCCAGGCAGAACTCGCGCGGATAGCGCGTGACGTCGGTGGTGAAGCGCGACAGTTCCGCCGCGCGATCGGCCGTCATCGAGATCGGGCAATCACTTCGCCGCCACGGTGGCGATCGCCAGCAGCGCCGCGGCGAGCAGCGCCTTCAGCGCGATGTCGCGCAGCCGCGCCAGGCGATGGGTCAGGGTTCGGGTCATCATCGTTGCTCTCCATCAGGCCGCGGCCGGAAGTCCGTGCCGCGCCGGCATGTGCCGCGGCCGTGGCGCGCCCGCGGCGAGCTGCCGCACGAAAGCGTCCAGCCGCGGCTCGAACTCGCCGCTCGCCACTTCACGTTCCGTCAGCGCCAGCGTGGCGACCGGCTCCTTGCCCGCCAGCTCGGCCATGGTCGCGAATGCACGGCGGCTGCCGGAGCCGCCCATGGTGCAGAAGAAGGCCACCCGATGCTTCAGGGCGTGCGCTTGCAGCCAGCTGCGCACGGGGCTGGAGACGTTCCAGAACCACACCGGCGTGCCGATCAGCACCAGCTCGTACTCCGACGACCGGTGACGCCCCGGCCGCAGCGCCGGCGGCAGCGCCGCCAGCGACTCGACGGCGCACATCAGGTAGCCGAGCCAGCCTTCCATCGGCTGGACGATGCGGATTTCGTCGAGATCCGCGCTGATCGGGCTTTCTTCTCGCTTTCGCTCGAAGGCTGAGCACTCGGGACGGCCCAGCGCGCTCAGGCGCCTTGCCAGCGCCTGCGCCACGCGCCGCGTGTGGCCGCTGCGCGAGTGGTAGACGATCAGTGTCTTCTTCATGCTGCCTCCTGCTGCGGGCCACTGGCGGCCCGCGCTACTTGTCGGCTTCCAGGGTCGAGGTGTCGCCCTCGGGCAGGCCCAGTTCGCGCGCCTTCAGCAGCCGCCGCATGATCTTGCCGCTGCGCGTGCGCGGCAGTTTGGGCGCGAAGTCGATCTCCTTCGGCGCCACCGACGGCCCGAGCCGCCTGCGCGCGTGGCCGAGCAGTTCGCGCCGCAGTTCCTCGCTCGGCGCGTAGCCCGTCTTCAGCGACACGAACGCCTTCACCGTTTCGCCAAGCACCGGGTCGGGCTTGCCGATGACGCCGGCCTCGGCCACCGCCGGGTGCTCCATCAGCGCGCTCTCGACCTCGAACGGGCCGATCAGGTGCCCGGCCGACTTGATCACGTCGTCGGCCCGGCCGACGAACCAGTAGTAGCCCTCGGCGTCGCGCTTGACGAGGTCGCCGGTGAGATAGAGACTCCCGGCGAAGCACTTGCGGTAGCGCTCCTCGTCGTTCAGGTAGCCGCGGAACATCGACGGCCAGCCGCGCCGCAGCGCCAGTTCGCCCTCGACGTCGGGTGTGTCGATCACCTCGACGCCGCCGTCGCGCCGCTGCACGACGAACGCCTCGATGCCCGGCAGCGGCCGGCCCATCGAGCCGGGCTTGACGTCCTGCGCCACCGTGTTGGCGATCATGATGCCGCCGGTCTCGGTCTGCCACCAGTTGTCGTGGATCGGCAGACCGAAGACCTCCTGGCCCCACCACACGCCCTGCGGATTCAGCGGCTCGCCGACGCTGGCGATGAAGCGCAGGTGCGCGAACGAAAAGCCGCGCGCCAGTTCCGCCCCGGCCTTCATCAGCATGCGGATCGCCGTGGGCGCCGTGTACCAGACCGTGACGCGCTCGTCCTGCAGGATGCGGTACCAGCGCTGCGGATCGAACTCCGCCTCGTCGACGATCATCGTCACCCCGTGCACCAGCGGCGCGATGATCCCGTAGGACATGCCGGTCACCCAGCCGGGATCGGCCGTGCACCAGAAGATGTCCTGCGGATGCAGGTCGAGCGCGTACAGCCCGGTGGCCCAGTGCGCCACCACCGCCTCGTGCACGTGCATCGCGCCCTTGGGCTTGCCGGTGGTGCCGCTGGTGAAGTGCAGCAGCGCCAGTTCGTCGGGCCGGGTGGCCACGGTGGCGAACTCGTCGCTCGCCTGGCGCAGCAGCGCTTCGAGGTCGTGGCCGCCGGCAGGCAGCGCGCTGCCCTCGGCGCAGTCGGCGAGCAGCACGTGTTCGAGGGTCGGGATCCGGTCGCGCACGGGAGCCACCTTGCGCGCGTACAGCGCCGCCGTGGTGACCAGCGCCCGGCCGCCGCCGAGGTTCATCCGTGTGGCGATCGGCTCCGGCCCGAAGGCGGAGAACAGCGGCGAGACCACCACGCCCGCCTTCAGCGCCCCGAGCGCGGCGACATACAGCGCCGGAATGCGCGGCGCGAGGATGAACAGCCGGTCGCCGCGGCGGAGCCCGAGCGCGACGATGGCGCTGGCGAAGCGATTCGCCTGCCGGTTCAGCTCGCCGTAGCCGATCACGCGGCGCGCGCCGTCGGCGCCGAGCCAGACCATCGCCGCGCATCCGGCGCGCGGTCCGTTGGCGTGGCGGTCGAGCGCCTCGAAGGCGATGTTGAGCGCCTCGCCGGGCATGCCCGCCAGTTGCCGGCGCGCCTCGTCCCAGCGGAACGCGGCGCAGACCGATTCGCGGTCGGCCAGGTGCGGACGAACGCGAAGGCTGGCGAGGTCCTTGCCGATCCGCTGCGGCCGGTCGGTACGTCCGTCGTTGGCCATCCGGCGTTCCCCGGTCGCGACATGCCGCCGCGACATGCATTCACCTTACGGCCGGACGCGGGCTCGTCGTTGATGGGCGTCAACGCGGCCGCCGCCGCATCGGCAGCCGGGCGCGGGACCGTTCGGCGGCGGCGTCCTGCGTTCGTGTGATCGGGCAACCGGCGCAACTTTTGGCGGCCGTCAAGGTCCATTGCGACGGATGGGTTAAAAGGAAACTGCTTCAGCGGCTCCGTCGTCCGCAGTGGCTATGGCGCTCACGAAAGGGCGCGGAGCCAGAGCAGCAGAAGGAGGAGGACGTATGAGCAACCTTGTTCGAAGCGATCCGTTCGATGTCGCGTTCCGCGAGTTCTTCAGGAACATGCTGCGGCCGACGCGGCTCGACCTCGAAGGCGAGCCCGAGATCCGGCTCGACATGAAGGAGACCGAGAAGGCCTACACCATTCACGCCGAAATGCCCGGCGTGAAGAAGGAGGACATCGAGGTCTCGATCGACGGCAATCTCGTCACCATCCGCGCCGAGGTCAAGCGCGAGAAGGAGGAAAAGGGCGAGACGATGCTGCGCTCCGAGCGCTACTACGGCGCGATGACGCGCAGCTTCACGCTCGCTTCCGAAGTCGACGAGAAGGCCGCCACCGCCAAGTACACCGATGGCGTGCTCGAGCTGACGCTGCCGAAGAAACCCGGCGGCACCAGCCGCAAGCTGACGGTCCAGTAAGCCGCATCGGCGGCGGTTCCGATCGCCGGTCGCGCCGCTCGCTGCCGCTCCAGGCGAGCACAAGCGGGTGCGCAGCAGCCGGTCGCGGCGGTGATGCGCGGCGGACGCAGGATGATGCGCCCGCCGCGTTCTTGTTCCAGCGCATGGATGCGGCCCGGCCCGGGGCGAGAATGGTCGTGTGTCGCGGCGCCCGCTTGCCGGCGCTCGCGACGGCATCGCGGCAGCGGCCGGCATGTCCGGCGGCTTCCCGCCCGACCATGAGGTCTTGATGAGTGCCTTGCTCCTGAGCGCCCGCCACCTCGACCGCCGCGTCGATCCCGCCACCCTGCCGTTCGCCTCCACCAGCGACGCCGCGCCGCCGGCCGCGATGCTCGGCCAGGACCGGGCGCTCGACGCGCTGCGCTTCGGGGCGCGGATGGCGGCGCCCGGTTTCAACCTGTTCGTGATCGGCGCCCCCGGCGCCGGCATCGACCGCACCGTGCGCGCGCTGCTGGCCGACAAGGCCCGCGGCGAGGCGTTGCCGGACGACTGGGTGTACGTCAACAACTTCGCCGAGGGGCACAAGCCGCGGGCGCTGCGGCTGCCGCCGGGACGCGGGCCGCAGTTCCGCAACGCCATCGCCGAACTGATCCGCGACCTCGGCGCGGCGCTGCCGGCGGCGTTCGAGAGCCAGGACTACCAGGCGCGGCGGCGGGCGATCGACGAGGCCTTCCGCCGCAAGCAGGATCAGGCGTTCACGGCCCTGACCCGGGAGGCCGGCGAGAACAACGTCGCCATCGTGCGCACGCCGTTCGGCTTCGGCGTGGCGCCGCTCACCGAGGGCGGCGAGGTGCTGAAGCCCGAGACGTTCAACGCCCTGCCCGAGGCCGAGCGCGAGCGGCTGCACCAGACGCTGCGTGACTTCGAGGCCAGGCTGCAGGAGATCCTGCAGACCGTGCCGCGCTGGGACAAGGAGCGGCGCGAGGAGGCGCGGGCGCTCGACCGCGACACCGCGCGCTACGCAACGACCTGCTCGACAACGTCGGCGTGTTCATCGGCCCGGCGCAGCAGGCGGCCGCCCGCGAGGACAACGGCGAGGAGCAGGAGTGGGCGACCATCGGCCCGCTGGAGCGCTACGAAGTCAACGTGCTGGTGACCGGCGACGGCCTCGGCGCGCCGGTGGTCGAGGAACTGCATCCGACGCTGCGCAATCTGGTCGGCCGCATCGAGCACGTCTGGCATCGCGGCGTGCTGTCGACCGACTTCCGGCGCCTGAAACCCGGCGCCCTGCACCGGGCCAACGGCGGCTACCTGCTGCTCGACGCGCGCAGCCTGCTGTCGGAGCCGTTCTCGTGGGCGGCGCTGAAGCGGGCGCTGAAGACCCGGTGCATCCGCTTCGAGAGCGTCGACGACATCCTCAGCCTGACCAGCACCGTGTCGCTGCAGCCGGATCCGATCCCGCTCAGCCTGAAGGTGGTGCTGATCGGCGAACGGTGGCTGTACTGGCTGCTGGCGGCGTTCGACCCGGACCTCGCGGTTCACTTCAAGGTGCTGGCTGACTTCGACGACGCCCTCGACCGCGCCGGGCCGGCCGAGGCCGGCTACGCGCAGCTCGTCGCCGCCCTGGCCAAGGATGGAGGGCTGCAACCGCTCGACGCGCCGGCGGTGGCGCGGGTGATCGAGCACGCGGCGCGGCTGGCCGAGGACGCGCACAAGCTGACCCTGCACGTCGACCGCATCCGCGACCTGCTGGCCGAGGCCGACTTCTGGGCCCGCGACGCCGGCCGCGGCACGACCACGCGCGCCGACGTGCAGCGGGCGATCGACGAACAGATCCGCCGCGCCGGAAGGCTGCGCGAGCGGGTGCAGGAGTCGATGCTGCGCCAGATCGCCCTCATCGACACCGCCGGGGCCAGGGTGGGGCAGGTCAACGGCCTGTCGGTGCTGATGCTCGGCGACATCGCCTTCGGCCGGCCGACGCGGATCACGGCGCGGGTGCGGCAGGGCGCGGGCAAGCTGGTCGACATCGAGCGCGAGGTCGAGCTCGGCGGGCCGATCCACTCCAAGGGCGTGCTGATCCTCGGCGGCTTCCTCGCCGGCCGCTACGCGCTGGCGGCGCCGATGTCGCTGCACGCCAGCCTGGTGTTCGAGCAGAGCTACGGCGGCGTCGAGGGCGACTCGGCCTCGCTCGCCGAGACCTGCGCCCTGCTGTCGGCGCTCGCGGAGGCGCCGCTGCGCCAGGACCTCGCCCTGACCGGCTCGATCAACCAGCACGGCGAAGTGCAGGCCATCGGCGGCGTCAACGAGAAGATCGAGGGCTTCTTCGACCTGTGCGCGGCGCGCGGCCTCAGCGGCACGCAGGGGGTGCTGATCCCGGCCGCCAATGCGCAGCACCTGATGCTGCGCGAGGATGTGCTCGCCGCCTGCGCCGAAGGCCGGTTCTCGGTGTCGACGGTCGCCACCGTCGATGACGCCGTCGAGGCGCTGACCGGCCTTGCCGCCGGCAGCCGCGACGCCGGTGGCCACTTCCCCGCCGACAGCATCAACGGCCGCGTCGAGGCGCGGCTGCTGGCATTCGCGCAGGCGCGGCGCGAGTTCGGCGCGCCGCCGGCGGAGAAGGCCTCGGCGACCCCGCCCGGCGCCGGCACGCCGGGGCAGCGGCTGCAGCCGGCCGCCGGCGCCGACATCGCCCGCGGAAGCTGACCATGGCCGGCCCGGTGCTCTACGCGAGGCTGGTCGCCAGCTTTCCCGCCGACGTGGCGCCGGCGGCGGTCGATGCGGTGATCGCGCTGGCGCG
>CAYLZU010000163.1:0-7233 GCA_964388005.1 uncultured Burkholderiaceae bacterium | reverse complement strand
ACGCCGACGCGCCGCGGGTGCTGATCGCCAACTCGAACCTGGTGCCGAAGTGGGCCACCTGGGAGCACTTCGACGAACTCGACCGCAAGGGCCTGATGATGTTCGGCCAGATGACCGCGGGCAGCTGGATCTACATCGGCAGCCAGGGCATCGTCCAGGGCACGTACGAGACCTTCGCCGAGGCGGGTCGGCAGCACTACGGCGGCGGGCGCCCGGACGCCGGACGCGGTCCCCTCGGGGAACCGGTCGCCGGTCTCGGTGACCAGGGCGCCAACCCTTGGGCCGGCCGCTGGATCCTCACCGCCGGGCTCGGCGGCATGGGCGGCGCGCAGCCGCTGGCGGCCACCTTCGCCGGCGCGGTGTCGTTGAACATCGAGTGCCAGCAGAGCCGGATCGACTTCCGCCTGCGTTCGCGCTACCTCGACGAACAGGCGGCGGACCTCGACGACGCGCTGGCCCGCATCGAGCGCTACACGGCGCAGAAGAAGGCGGTGTCGATCGGCCTGCTCGGCAACGCCGCCGAGATCCTGCCGGAGCTGGTCCGCCGCGCGCAGGCCGGCGGCATCCGGCCCGATCTCGTCACCGACCAGACTTCGGCGCACGATCTGGTCAACGGCTACCTGCCGGCCGGCTGGACGGTCGAGCGGTGGCGCGCGGCGCAGGCCGATCCGGCCGAGCACCCGCGGCTGCGCGCGGCGGCGGCGGCGAGCTGCGCCGAGCACGTGCGGGCGATGCTGGCCTTTCATGCCATGGGCGTGCCGACGGTCGACTACGGCAACAACATCCGCCAGGTGGCCTTCGACCAGGGGGTGAAGAACGCCTTCGACTTCCCCGGCTTCGTGCCCGCCTACATCCGGCCGCTGTTCTGCCGCGGCAAGGGGCCGTTCCGCTGGGTAGCGCTGTCCGGCGACCCGGAGGACATCCGCAGGACCGACGCCAGGCTGAAGGAGCTGTTCCCCGCCGACGCCCACCTGCATCGCTGGCTCGACATGGCCGAGAGCCGCATCGCCTTCCAGGGCCTGCCGGCGCGCATCTGCTGGATCGGGCTCGGCGAGCGGCACCGCGCCGGCCTGGCCTTCAACGAGATGGTGAAGTCCGGGATACTCAAGGCGCCGATCGTCATCGGCCGCGATCACCTCGACTCCGGCTCGGTGGCCAGCCCCAACCGCGAGACCGAGGCGATGCGCGACGGCTCCGACGCGGTGTCCGACTGGCCGCTGCTCAACGCCCTGCTCGCCACCGCCGGCGGCGCCACCTGGGTCAGCCTGCATCACGGCGGCGGGGTCGGCATCGGCTACTCGCAGCATGCGGGGGTGGTGATCGTCTGCGACGGCACCGAGGCGGCGGCAAAGCGCATCGAGCGCGTGCTGTGGAACGACCCGGCGCTCGGCGTCATCCGCCACGCCGATGCCGGCTACGAGGAAGCGATCGCCTGCGCCCGCGAGCACGGGCTCGACACGCCGATGCTGGGGCGCTGACCTTGCGCCTGCTGCGCATCACGCCCGGCGGGCTGCGATTGCCCGACCTGCAGGCGATCCACGCCGGCGGCGTGGCGATCGAGATCGACCCCGCCTCGCAGGCGGCGGTGGCGGCGAGTGCCGCCGTGGTGGCGCGGGCCGCGGCCGGCGATGCCCCCGTCTACGGCGTGAACACCGGCTTCGGCAAGCTCGCCTCCACCCGCATCAGCGAGGCCGATCTCGACACGCTGCAGCTGAACCTGATCCGCTCGCACAGCGTCGGCGTCGGCGCCCCGCTGGCGCCGGCGGTGGTGCGGCTGATGCTGGCGCTGAAGGCGGCGAGCCTGGCGCGCGGCTACTCCGGCGTGCGGCCGCAGGTGATCGATTCGCTGGTGCGCGTGCACAACGCCGGCCTGGTGCCTTACGTGCCGAGCCAGGGCTCGGTCGGCGCCTCGGGCGACCTGGCGCCGCTGGCGCACATGACGCTGGCCCTGATGGGCGAAGGCGAACTGCTCGTCGACGGCCGCCGGCTGCCGGCGGCGCCGCTGCTCGCCGCGGCCGGCATCGAGCCGCTGCGGCTGGCCGCCAAGGAGGGGCTGGCGCTGATCAACGGCACCCAGACCTCGACCGCGCTGGCGCTGCACGCGCTGCTCGCCTTCGAGCCGGTGCTGGAAGCGGCGCTGGTGATCGGCGCCATGACGGTCGATGCCGCGCGCGGCAGCGACGGGCCGTTCGATCCGCGGATCCACGAACTGCGCGGCCAGCCGGGCCAGATCGACGTCGCCCGCTACTACCGCAGGCTGCTCGAAGGAAGCACCATCCGCGCCTCGCATCGCGAGGGCGACGACCGGGTCCAGGATCCCTACTGCCTGCGCTGCCAGCCGCAGGTCGTCGGCGCCTGCCTCGACCAGCTGCGCCACGCGGCGGCGGTGCTGCTGCGCGAGGCCAACGCGGTCACCGACAACCCGCTCGTCTTTGCCGGCGGCGAAGGCGCGGCGACGCCCGCGGAAGCGGCGGCTTCTTCCGCGCACGGAGGCGCCGGCACCGGCACGATTCTCTCCGGCGGCAACTTCCACGCCGAACCGGTGGCGCTGGCCTGCGATTCGATGGCGGTGGCGGTGGCGGAAGTGGGGGCGATCGCCGAGCGGCGCATCGCCATGCTGATCGACAGCAACGTCTCACGGCTGCCGCCCTTCCTGACCGCCAACGCCGGGCTGAACTCCGGCTTCATGATCGCCCACGTCACCGCGGCGGCGCTGGCGAGCGAGAACAAGTCGCTGGCCCACCCGGCGAGCGTCGACTCGCTGCCGACCTCCGCCAACCAGGAGGACCACGTCAGCATGGCCACCTTCGCGGCCCGGCGGCTGCAGCCGATGATCGCCAATACGGCGCACATCCTCGGCATCGAGTGGCTCGCCGCGGCGCAGGGCATCGAGTTCCTGCGGCCGCTGGCGAGCTCGGCGGCGCTGGAGGAGGCGCATGCGCTGCTGCGCCGGCACTGCCCGCCGGTGCAGACCGACCGCTACCTCGCCCCGGACATCGACCGCGCCGCCGGCCTGGTCGCCGACGGCTCGCTGTCGCGCATCTACCGCAGGCTGCCGGAGCTGCCCGATCTGTGGGTCAAAGGTTGAAAAACCGGGCCCGGCGCCGAGCATCGGCTCGCGCCCGCGACGCCGGATGGCCGCTGCTCCAGCGGCCGGCGGCGCCGTGCGGAGCGGTCCCGCTCAGCGCCCGCCCGACTCGCCCTTGAGGAACGCGGCCAGCTGCGCGTCGTGGTTCTGCGCGTGGGCGGCGAACCAACCCATCAGTTCCGCCGCGTAGCGGCGTACGCCGGCGACGTCGCCGGCATCGTGGCGCCGGCGCATGTCGGCCAGCCGCTCGACGAAGCGGTCGTGCTCGTGCTTGTGCAGCGTGTAGTGCGGATAGTTCTCCTGCAGCATGTACTGCTCCTCCAGCGCCGTGTGCCGCAGCATGTGCTCGTGCAGCGCCAGCAGGTGCTCGCCATAGTCGGCCTCGGCCGGGTCGTTCAGCGCGTCGACGATCGACTGGAACTCGTGGTGCAGGTCGTCGATCGGCTTGAAGCCGACGAAGATGTCGTCGTGGCGGATCTTGGGCCCGGCCTGGCTCATGGCTATCTCCGACGGAAGGATCGGCGCTAAGGTACGGCGGCAGCCGGGCACGGCGCTTGACCGAGCGCAAAGCCCACCCGATCGAGCTTGCGCGCGCCGGCGCAGGCGGCAAACTTCCGCCATCGTCGCACTTTATCCGGGGAAACCGATGCTCGAACTGGCAACGCTCGTCAACCGGCAGGCGCGCTTTCGCGGCCACTCGCCGGCCCTCACCTTCGAGGGCGTCACCCACTCGTACGCGCAGTTCGCCGAGCGCGTCAACCGCACCGCCCACGCGCTCGCCGGCCTCGGCGTCCGCCGCGGCGACAGGATCGCGAGCCTGCTCGCCAACTGCCGCGAAGCGGTCGAACTGATCTTCGCCGGCCCGTCGCTGGGCGCCGTCAACGTGCCGCTGTCGCCGATGCTGATGGGTCCCGGACTGCGCTCGCTGCTGGCCGACTCGCAGGCGGCGACGCTGGTGACGCAGGCGTCGATGCTGCTGGTCGTCGAGTCGATCCGCGACGAACTGCCCGAGGTGCTGCGTCGGCGCATCGTGCTGATCGACGCCAAGGAGCCCGGCTGCTACAGCCTCGACGAACTGCGCTCGGCGGCCGCCGACAGTCCGCCGCAGGCGACGGTGACGCAGGACGACCTCTTCAACATCATGTACACCAGCGGCACCACCGGTATGCCGAAGGGCATCATGCACTCGCACTACGTGCGGGCCATGTACGCGCTGACCATGGGCGCGGCCTGGCGGATGACGCCGGAGTCGGTGGTGCTGCACTCCGGCAGCATCGTCTTCAACGGCGCCTACACGACGCTGATGCCGTGCTTCCATCTCGGCGCCCACTACGTGCTGGCGCGGCAGTTCGACGCCGCGAACACGATCGAGCTGATCGAGCGGCACCGGGTCACGCACACGATGATGGTGCCGGCGCAGATCATCGCCCTGATGGACGCGCCGAACTTCGCGCCCGCGAAGCTGGCGTCGCTGGCAATGCTGCTGTCGCTCGGCGCGCCGCTGCACCAGGAGCAGAAGGACCGCCTGAACCGGCTGCTGCCGGGGCGCTTCTACGAGCTGTACGGGCTCACCGAGGGCTTCGTCACCGTCCTCGACGTCAACGACTCGGTGCGCAAGGCGGGCTCGGTCGGCGTGCCGCCGCCGTTCTTCCGCATGCGCATCGCCCGCGAGGACGGCTCCGAGGCGGCGGTCGGGGAAATCGGCGAGATCATCGGCCGCGGACCGATCCTGATGAACGGCTACCACAACCGTCCCGACCTCACCGAGAAGGCGATCCGCAACGGCTGGCTGCTGACCGGCGACATGGGCTTCGTCGACGACGAGGGCTACCTGCACCTGGTCGACCGCAAGAAGGACATGATCGATTCCGGCGGCGTCAAGGTGTACCCGCGCGACATCGAGGAGGTGGCGGCCCGCCATCCGGACGTGGCCGAGGTGGCCGTGTTCGGCGTGCCGGACGAGAAGTGGGGCGAAACGCCGGTGGCGGCGGTGGTGCTGCACGCCGACCACCAGGCCGGCGCCGACGAACTGCGCGACTGGATCAACGAGCGCGTCGCCGCCCGCTACCAGCGGGTCTCGAAAGTGCTGATCATGAAGGACTTCCCGCGCAGCGCCGCCGGCAAGACGCTCAAGCGCGAGATGCGGGCGCCGTTCTGGGCCGGGCGGGACAAGAGCATCTGACCGCCGCGCGCCGGGTCGTTCCGGCGCCGGCCGGATCCCGGTTTTCCGCGCCACGGACCGGACCGCGCCCCCGGCTGGAGGCCTGCCGGGGCGAGCTTCGCCGGTGCGGACAGACGGCCCCGGAAAGACGGAGGGCCAGGCACCTCCCGGTGGCTGGCCCGTCCGAGGGCAGGCTCGATGCCTGCCGCAGGTGGTGTATCAGCGATACACCAGAACCGGAATGGCGGAGTGTGTCAGCACCTTCTGTGTTTCGCTCCCCAAGAGGACTGCACTGAGACCGCGACGCCCGTGCGAGGCCATGAAGATCACGTCGCAGCCGAACTTGTTGGCGGTGTCGATGATCGCCTCGTACGGCGAAAACGACTTGACGGTCACGGTTTCGCACGGCACGCCGGCGTCCTTCGCGGCCTGCACGATCGGGGCCAGACGCTCCTCGGCCGCCTGCGCATTGCGCGCCTCGAACGCCTCGAGCGTCTCCGGCCGGTACTCCGACAGGGTCGAGTACGAATAGGGCTCGACCACCGTCAACCCGACCACCGCCGCGCCGAGTTCCTTCGCCATCTTCAGCGCGCCCTGCACCGCCTTGACCGACAGTTCGGAGCCGTCGGTCGGCAGCAGGATCTTCTTGAACATCGGCAGTTCTCCGCGAAGTCGAGCCCATGCTAAGCGGCCCGCCGGCGATGTCAATTGATGGCAGTCAAGCCGCCGCGAGGCGGGCGCGGTCGCGTGCCAGATGCCGCAATGCGCATGCGGCGGCAGCGAATCCCATCGCCCCGGTGACCGTGACCGTCGAGCCGTAGCCGGCGCAGGCGAGCCGCGCCTGCGGCGAGCAGTCCTGCGGCGCGCGGATCGGCTCATCGGAGAAGACCGCCGCGACGCCGAACTTGCGCACCCGGCCGGTCTCGCGCGGAAAACCATGCTGCCGGCGCAGGCGGTAACGGACCTTGGCCAGCAACGGATCGCCGTGCACGCGGGCGAGATCGTCGCAGCGCAGTCGCGTCGGGTCGGTGCGCCCGCCGGCGGCGCCGCAGGTGACGACCGTGATCTTCATCGTCCGGCAGACGGCGATCAGCGCCGCCTTGGCGCTGACCTGGTCGATGCAGTCGAGCACGAGGTCGTGGCCCTCGGCGAGCCGCGCCGCATTGTCGGCATCGACGAACTCCTCCACCGGCCGCACCGCGCACGACGGATCGATGGCGGCGATGCGGTCGGCCATCGCCAGCACCTTGGCGCGGCCGTAGGCGTCGCCGAGGGCGTGGATCTGGCGGTTGGTGTTGCCCTCGGCGATATGGTCGAGGTCGATCAGCGTGATGGCGCCGACATGGCTGCGGGCGAGCGCTTCCGCCGCCCACGAGCCGACGCCGCCGACGCCGACCACGGCGACGCACGCCCCCCGCACGCGCGCAAACGCCTCGTCGCCGAGCAGCCTTGCCACGCCGGCGAAGCGGCGCTCCAGATCGGCCGCGTCGGCGCCGTCGTCCATCGCCTTCGGTCAGCTCTGCCGGACCAGCTGCACGATGCGGTCGACGTCGATCGTCTTCGCCTGCTGCTCGATCTGCGGCTGGTACTGCCGTTGCAGGCCGCGCGCCTCCTGCACCATGCCGTCGAACGCCTCCTTCAGCATCTGCGCGCTCATCTGTCGCCCGCCGGCGTAGTAGCGCACGGCGACCTTGCCGAGCGCATAGGTGGTGGCGAAGGAGAACGCCGCCCCGGTGGCGCCACGGGCGAGTCCACCGGCCATCCGTCCCGCGACCTTCCCGAACAGGCCGCCGATCAGCTTGCGGCCGATCTCCTCCAGGTACTGGCCGGTGAGACCGACGCCCATCGCCGCCAGCAGGTCCTTGACGTGGCCGCGGTCGAGCTCGTAGCCGTGCGCCTTGCCGATCCGGTAGACGAGCCGCATCTGCAACGGGATGATCGCCATCGACGCCATCGACTGCGGCAGCAGTTCGAGGGCGCCGTT
>CAYLZU010000162.1:0-7312 GCA_964388005.1 uncultured Burkholderiaceae bacterium | reverse complement strand
CCAGGCAGGGCGCGCTCTTTACCGACTGGTACGGCCAGCAGAGCTGCACCGCCGGGCGCGCCGCCTTCATCACCGGCCAGTCGCCGATCCGCACCGGGCTGACCAAGGTCGGCCTGCCGGGCGCGCCGGAAGGCATGAGGAAGGAAGACCCGACCATCGCCACGCTGCTGCGCGCGCAGGGCTACATGACCGGGCAGTTCGGCAAGAACCACCTCGGCGACCGCGACGAGATGCTGCCGACCAACCACGGCTTCGACGAGTTCTTCGGCAACCTGTACCACCTCAATGCCGAGGAAGAGCCGGAGAACCCCGACTACTTCAAGAACCCCGAGCTGAAGAGGAAGTTCGGTCCGCGCGGCGTCATTCACAGCTTCGCCAACGGCAAGATCACCGACACCGGCCCGCTGACCAGGAAGCGCATGGAGACGATCGACGACGAGGTCACCGCCAAGGCGCTCGACTTCATGCAGCGCGCCAAGGCCGCCGACAAGCCGTTCTTCCTGTGGTGGAACTCGACGCGGATGCACATCTTCACGCACCTGAAGGCGGCCTCCGAGGGCAAGACCGGGCTCGGCATCTATGCCGACGGCATGGTCGAGCACGACGGCCATGTCGGCCAGGTGCTGGCCAAGCTCAAGGAACTCGGCCTCGACGAGAACACCATCGTCATGTACTCGACCGACAACGGCGCCGAGACCTTCACCTGGCCCGACGGCGGCACGACGATGTTCCGCGGCGAGAAGAACACGCAGTGGGAGGGTGGCTACCGCGTGCCGGCGATGATCAAGTGGCCCGGCGTCATCAAGCCCGGCACGGTGATCAACGACATCGGCGCCCACGAGGACATGCTGCTGACGCTGGTGAATGCTGCCGGCGGCACCAATGTCGCGGAAGACCTGAAGAAGGGCCGCACTATCGGCGACCGCACCTACAAGGTTCATCTGGACGGCTACGACCTCGGCCCGGCGCTGCGCGGCGAAGGCGCCTGGCCGCGCCGCGAGTTCATCTACTGGACCGACGACGGCAGTGTCGCGGCCCTTCGCTATGACAACTGGAAGATCACGTTCCTGAAGCAGGAGGCTGAAGGCCTGAAGGTCTGGCAGCAGCCGTTCACGCCCCTGCGCGCACCGGCGATCACCAACCTGCGCATGGATCCTTTCGAGCGCGCCGAGCAGGAACACGCGATGGGCTATCAGCGCTGGTATCTGGAGCACATGTTCATCATCGCGCCGGCCGGCGCGTATGTCGGGCAATGGCTGCAGAGCTTCAAGGAATTCCCGCCGCGGCAGAAACCCGGCAGCTTCAACCTCGACCGGGTGATGGAGGCGGTCACGAGCAGCAGCAAGCAGTAGCCCGCGTTGCGCGGACCACGGCGGGAGCGCGAGCTCTCGCCGTTTTCTTTCGACGAAGGAGCACGACATGCTGCAACGACTGTTCGCCGCCGCGGCCGGCGACGTGAAGGCGCTCGCTCTGTGAGGCGAAAAGGGCATCGCCGAGCTGATCGCGGTCACGCACGCAGGCATGACCACCGACGAGTTCGCGCAGCTCGTGCGCGAGTGGGTGAAGGCGGCGCGTCACCCGGTGACTGCGCGCCCGTACACGGAGATGACCTACCTGCCGATGCGCGAGCTGCTCGACTGCCTGCGCACCAACGGCTTTGCGACCTGGATCGTCTCGGACGGCGGCGTCGAGTTCCTGCGCGCGCTATCCGAGGTGCTGTACTGCGTGCCGCCCGAGCAAGTGATCGGCTCAAACATCAAGACGAAATGCGAGGTGCGCAACGGCAGGCCGGTCATCGTGCGCCTGCCGGAGCTCGACGTCATCGACGACAAGGCCGGAAAGCTGGTCGGGATCGACAAGTTCATCGGCAACCGTCCGATCGCCGCCTTCGGCAACTCCGACGGCGACTTCGAGATGCTGGAGTGGACCACGTCGGCGCCCGGGCCGCGGCTCGCCGTGATCGTGCGTCACGACGACGCGGCACGCGAGTTCGCCTACGACCGCACCTCGCCCGTCGGCCGCCTGGCGCGCGCGCTGAACGAGGCGCCGCAGCGCGGCTGGACGGTCGCCAGCATCCGGGACGACTGGAAGACCGTCTACCCGGCGCCGCGGCCGTGACCCGGCCGGGTTGCTAACGTGTCGCCGCATGGCGAAAGGGAAAGTTCGCGGGGCGACACGTGGATCCGGGGCTGCCGTCCCGGCCGTTGCGGCCGGATCGCGCGCGCGCATCGAATCGGGCGCGAGCGCAGAGGCAGGCCGGGCGGTCCGCGCGCGGCGCGGCTTGTGGTTGCTGCTGGGGCTGGCCATTGCGGCGGTACTCGCCGTCGCTTGGCTGGCCTCGCGTTCGCCGGCATCGGCGCCGGCTCCAGCATCCGGGTCGGCTCCAGCATCGGCGTCGGCATCGGGGGCGGTCACGGCACCCGCACCGCACTACGTCGGCACTGCCGCCTGCGCCGCCTGCCATGCTCGGGAACACACCGCCTGGCAAGGCTCGCATCACGACCGCGCGATGGCCGAGGCCAACGAGGCCACCGTTCTCGGCAGTTTCGCCGATGCGAAGTTCAGCCACGGCGGAGTCACCTCGACCTTCTTCAGGCGCGCCGGCCGGTTCTACGTCAACACCGACGGCCCCGACGGCAAGCTGGCTGATTTCGAGATCAAGTACACCTTTGGCGTCACGCCGCTGCAGCAGTATCTGGTCGAGCTTCCCGGCGGCCGGCTGCAGGCGCTCGGCATCGCCTGGGACACGCGGCCAGCGAACCAGGGCGGGCAGCGCTGGTTTCACCTGTACCCGGAGCGGAAGCTCAAGGCCGGCGATCCGCTGCACTGGACCGGCATCGACCAGACGTGGAACTACCAGTGCGCCGACTGCCACTCGACCAACCTGCGCAAGAACTACGACGAGACGGCAAACACCTACGCGACCACGTGGACAGAGATCAACGTCGGCTGCGAAGCCTGCCACGGGCCGGGCTCGAATCACGTCGCCTGGGCAAGCAAGGATGGCGACTGGCAACGCTTCGATTCCGGCAAGGGCCTCGCGGTGCGACTCGACGAGCGGCGCGGCGTCGCCTGGTCGATCGATGCGCAGACCGGCAATGCGGTGCGCTCGCGCCCGCGCGAGAGCTCGCGCGAGATCGAGACCTGCGCCCGCTGCCATGCGCGGCGCGGGCAGTTCAGCGACGCCTGGCACGCCGGCCAGCGCTTCGATGATGGCTTTCGCACGGCGCTGATCGAGCCCGGCCTGTACTGGGACGACGGCCAGCAGCGCGACGAGGTCTACAACCTCGGCTCGTTTCTCGGCAGCCGCATGCACGCCGAGGGCGTCACCTGCTCCGACTGCCACGATCCCCACTCGGGCAGGCTTCGCGCGCCGGGCAACGACGTCTGCAGCCAGTGCCACGCGCCGGCCAGGTATGCGGCCACCTCGCATCACCACCATGCGCCCGGCTCGAAAGGCGCCGAATGCGCCGCCTGCCACATGCCGACCACGACCTACATGGTCGTCGATCCGCGCCACGACCACGGCTTCCGCATCCCGCGCCCGGACCGCACGGTGAGCCTGGGCGCGCCCAATGCGTGCAACCAGTGCCACGCCGAAAGAAAGCCCGAATGGGCGGCCAATGCGATCAAGGCGTGGTTCCCGCAGCCGAAGCCCGGCCACCAGACCTTCGCCGAGGCGTTCGCGCTGGCCGAAAGCGGCGCGCCGGGCGCGCAGCAGGCGCTCGTCGCGGTGGCGCAGGACCGCGGGCTGTCGGGCTTCGTTCGCGCGAGCGCGATCCGGCGGCTTGGCCGCTTCCTGAGCCCCACGACCTTGCCGGCGATCCGCGACGCGCTCGGGGATCCCGAGCCGCTGGTGCGGGCCGCCGCCGCGGGTGTGCTCGCCGAGACCGATGCCGGCCTGCGCGCGCAACTGCTGCCGCGCCTCCTCGGCGACCCGGTACGGCTGGTGAGGATGGACGTGGCGCGCGCGTTGGCGGGCGAGCCGCAGGCACGGCTGTCGCCGCAGGATCGCGCGCGGTTCGACGCCGCCCTCGCCGAGGTCGTGGCGGCGGAGCGTTTCAACGCCGACCGGCCGGAGGGGCGCGCCAATCTCGGCAGCCTCTACGCGACGCAAGGCCGGTTCGACGAGGCGGGGGCGTCCTACCGCGCCGCGCTTGCGCTCGACCCGACCTTCGAGCAGGCGGCGTTGAACCTGGCCGATCTCCAGCGCAGCGGCGGGCTGGAGGGCGAGGCCGAGACGACGCTGCGCGAGGCGCTGAAGCGCAACCCGGCCTCGGCCGCGGCGCGCCACGCGCTCGGCCTTTCGCTGGTGCGGCAGAAGCGCAGCGCCGAGGCGCTGAAGGAACTGGCGCAGGCGGCAAAGCTCGCGCCGGCGAACGGGCGCTTCGCCTACGTCTACGCGGTGGCGCTGAACGGTGCCGGCCAGGGCGCGCAGGCACGACGCGAACTCGAAGCCGTCCTGAAGCGACAGCCTTACGACCGCGATGCGCTGCTGGCGCTGGCGCTGTTCGAACGCGACGCCGGCCAGCGCGAACGCGCGCTGCTGTACGCGCGGCGGCTGGCGGAACTGTCGCCCGACGATGAGCGCATCGCGCAACTGCTGCGCGAGATCGCCGCCGGACGCTGATCCCCCGGCGGCGAATCCGGGCGCCGCGGCCGTCATTTGTCGCGCCGAACGCGCGAGCGCCGATGCGCGCAGAATGGCGCCAGTTCGCTTGTGTCGCGTTCGGCGGCGCCGGCGGTAACGGTGCAAGGAGAGAACCGATATGAAAGTCATTTCCGCCCTCGTCGCCGGCACGCTCGGCGTGGCGATCCTCCTCGCGACGCTGCCCCGGGTGGCGTCGGCAGAGTCGATGGTCCCGGGCAGAACGACCGCCGCCGAACTGAGCAGCGGCGCGCAGAAATCCCTGCAGCAGCTCTACGCCAAGATTCCGGCGGCCAAGGCGATCGGCAAGGAGGCCTACGCCGTGCTCGTCTTTCCCAGCATCACCAAGGCCGGGCTGGGCATCGGCGGCCAGTACGGCGAAGGGGCGCTGCTCAAGGGCGGCAAGGCGGTCGCCTACTACAACACGGCCGGCGCCTCCTACGGACTGCAGGCGGGCGCGCAGACCTACGGCTACGCGATGTTCTTCATGAACGAGGCAGCATTGAAGGATCTCGACAAGGCCGAGGGCTTCGAGGTCGGTGTCGGCCCCAGCGTCGTCGTGCTGGACGAAGGCAAGGCCAGGAACATCACCTCGACGACGATGAACGACGACATCTACGCCTTCATCTTCGGCCAGAAGGGGCTGATGGCCGGGCTCGGCATCCAGGGCAACAAGATCACGAAGATCAAGCCGAAGTGATCGGGCGCGGTGGGAAGTTGCCGTCGCATTGTCCTCAGGCTGACAGCGGCGAGGCGCGAAGCGGCGGATGAAGATCGACTTCGTTTCCGACGTGACCTGCCCGTGGTGCGCGATCGGGCTCACGGCGCTGCTCGCGGCGCTCGACCGGGTGGGCGGCGAGGTGCGGGCGGAGATCCACCCGCAGCCGTTCGAGCTGAACCCCGGCCTGCCGCCGCAGGGGGAGGCGATCGCGCCGTACATGGCGCGCAAGTACGGCCTGACGGCGGATGCGATCGCCGCGCGGCGGGCGGCGATCGTCGAGCGCGGCGCCGCTGTCGGCTTCGCCTTCGGCGTCCGCACGCACGTGTGGAACACCTTCGACGCGCACCGGCTGCTGCACTGGGCCGGGCCCGAGGGCCGGGCGCTGCCACTGAAGCGGGCGCTGCTGGCGGCGTATCACGGGCGCGGCGAGAACGTGTCGTCGCACGAGGTGCTGCTGCGGCTCGCCGGCGAAGTGGGGCTCGACGCCGGGCGCGCCCGCGTCGTGCTCGAAAGCGGCGGGTTCGCCGCTGAAGTGCGCGAGCGCATCGCCCACTGGCGGCGGCTCGGCATCGACTCGGTGCCGTCGGTGATCGTCGACGACCGCCACCAGATCCAGGGCGGCCGGCCGGTCGAGGTCTTCGAGCAGGCGCTGCGCGAGATCGCGGCCGGCAACGCCGGGTCCTGAGCGCGCGTGCCGCGGGTCCGTGACGGCGAGGCGCTTGACGGGCGCACGTATTTCGGTAATCATAGAAATATGGAAGGAGAAGGCTCGATGGCGACGGCAAGCCGCGCGGCGAGGACCGATCGATCGGCGGCATTGGACCGCTCGAGCCGGGCAGGCCGATCGGCGTCCACCGGCGCCTCGCCACGGTCGGCCCCCTCGATGCGGACGGACGAATCGGCGCGGTCGGACCGGTCGGCACGGACAGACCGGCCGGCGCGAGCGGGCCAGCCGGACGCATCGGCACGGGCGGAGGAGGCGCGGACCGCCCGCTTTGCCGACATGCTGGCCGCGATGGGCACCGAACCGCGGCTGCGCATCGTCCGCCTGCTGCTGGCCGCGCATCCCGACGGACTGGTGGCCGGCGACATCGCCGCCGAACTGGGCATCGCCGCCTCGACGCTGTCGCACCACCTCGAGAAGCTGCGCGGCGAGGATCTGGTGGCGGTGCGGCGCGAGGGCACCTTCCTCCGCTACTCGGCCAACACGGCGGCGTTGCAGGAACTGCTCGCTTTCCTGTACGCCGAGTGCTGCACGCGCAACAAGGTCCTTTCACCGCGCAGCGTCGTCTGCAAATGAACCGGAGAACGCGATGAACGTCGAAGACAGCATCAAGCAGGTGGTCCGCGACCGGTACGGCGCGGCCGCGAGGCGGGTGAGCGCGGGCGCCGGCGGTTGCTGCGGCCAGGCCGGAGGCTGCGACCCGATCACGTCCAACCTGTACGACGCGGCGCAGGGCGGCGAAGTGCCGGCCGATGCGCTGGCGGCGTCGCTCGGCTGCGGCAACCCCACCGCGCTGGCGGAGCTGAAGCCCGGCGAGACGGTGCTCGATCTCGGCTCCGGCGGCGGCATCGACGTGCTGCTGTCGGCACGCCGCGTCGGCCCGACCGGCATCGCCTTCGGGCTGGACATGACCGACGAGATGCTGGCGCTCGCGGAGGAGAACAGGCGCAGGAGCGGGCTCACCAACGTCCATTTCCTCAAGGGCGAGATCGAGAGCATCCCGCTGCCCGACGACTCGGTCGACGTCGTCATCTCCAACTGCGTGATCAACCTGTCCGGCGACAAGGACCGCGTGCTGCGCGAGGCGTTCCGGGTGCTGAAGCCCGGTGGCCGCTTCGCGGTGTCCGACGTGGTCGTGCGCGGCGAGGTGCCGCCGGCGATCCGGCGCAGCATGGAACTGTGGGCCGGCTGCGTCGCCGGCGCGCTGTCCGACCGCGAC
>CAYLZU010000161.1:1036-7330 GCA_964388005.1 uncultured Burkholderiaceae bacterium | reverse complement strand
CGCAGACGCTGACCGACAAGGAGTACCAGCTGCTGCGCAATGCCTCGATCGCCATCCTGCGCGAGATCGGCGTCGACACCGGCGGCAGCAACGTGCAGTTCGCCATCAACCCGCGCGACGGGCGGATGGTGGTGATCGAGATGAACCCGCGCGTGTCGCGTTCGTCGGCGCTGGCCTCGAAGGCCACCGGCTTCCCGATCGCCAAGGTGGCGGCCAAGCTCGCGGTCGGCTACACGCTCGACGAACTGCGCAACGAGATCACCGGCGGCGCCACCCCGGCTTCGTTCGAACCGACCATCGACTACGTCGTCACCAAGGTGCCGCGCTTCGCCTTCGAGAAGTTCCCGCAGGCCGACTCGCACCTGACGACGCAGATGAAGTCGGTCGGCGAGGTGATGGCCATCGGCCGCACCTTCCAGGAATCGCTGCAGAAGGCGTTGCGCGGGCTGGAAGTCGGCGCCGACGGCTTCGACGAGCGCTCGGCCGACCGCGACGAGATCGCCGAGGAGCTCGGCGATCCGGGGCCGGAGCGGATCTGGTTCGTCGCCGATGCCTTCCGGGTCGGCATGACGATGCCGGAGGTCTTCGAGGAGACCGGCATCGACCCGTGGTTCCTGGCGCAGATCGAGGAACTCGTTCACCTGGAGCAGCGGCTGGCCGGCCGCACGCTCGACTCGCTGTCGGCCGACGAACTGCGCCTGCTCAAGCGCAAGGGCTTCTCCGACCGCCGGCTGGCGAAGCTGCTCGGCGCGAACCCGGCGCAGGTCCGCAACCGCCGCGTCGAACTCGCGGTGCGGCCGGTGTACAAGCGGGTCGACACCTGCGCCGCCGAGTTCGCCACCACCACCGCGTATCTCTACTCGACCTACGAGGAGGAGTGCGAGGCGCAGCCGACCGGACGCAGGAAGATCATGGTTCTCGGCGGCGGGCCGAACCGGATCGGACAGGGCATCGAATTCGACTACTGCTGCGTGCACGCGGCGCTGGCCCTGCGCGAGGACGGCTTCGAGACCATCATGGTCAACTGCAACCCGGAGACCGTCTCGACCGACTACGACACCTCCGACCGGCTGTACTTCGAGCCGCTGACGCTCGAGGACGTGCTGGAGATCGTCGACGTCGAGAAGCCGTATGGGGTGATCGTCCAGTACGGCGGCCAGACGCCGCTGAAGCTGGCGCGCGACCTGGAGGCGAACGGGGTGCCGATCGTCGGCACGACGCCGGATTCGATCGACATCGCCGAGGACCGCGAGCGCTTCCAGCAGCTGCTGATGAAGCTCGGTCTGAAGCAGCCGCCGAACCGGACCGCGCGCACCGAGGCCGATGCCCTGCGGCTGGCGGAGGAGATCGGCTACCCGCTGGTGGTGCGGCCGAGCTACGTGCTCGGCGGCCGGGCGATGGAGATCGTGCACGAGGGGCGCGACCTCGAGCGCTACATGCGCGAGGCGGTCAAGGTGAGCAACGAGTCGCCGGTGCTGCTCGACCGCTTCCTCGACGACGCCATCGAGGTCGATGTCGACGCCGTGGCCGACGGCACCGAGGTGCGCATCGGCGGCGTGATGGAGCACATCGAGCAGGCCGGCGTGCACTCGGGGGATTCGGCCTGCTCGCTGCCGCCGTATTCGCTCAGCCCGGCGATGATCGACGAGCTGAAGCGGCAGACCACGGCGATGGCGCAGGCGCTGCGGGTGGTGGGCCTGATGAACGTGCAGTTCGCGATCCAGGACGGCACCGTCTACGTGCTGGAGGTCAATCCGCGCGCCTCGCGCACGGTGCCGTTCGTGTCGAAGGCGACCGGCGAGCCGCTGGCCAAGATCGCCGCCCGCTGCATGGTCGGCAAGTCATTGGCCGAGCAGGGCGCCCGCGTCGAGGTGGTGCCGCCGTACTACTCGGTCAAGGAGTCGGTGTTCCCGTTCGCCAAGTTCCCGGGCGTCGACACGCTGCTCGGCCCCGAGATGCGTTCGACCGGCGAGGTGATGGGCGTCGGCCGCACCTTCGGCGAGGCGCTGTTCAAGTCGCAGCTGGCGGCGGGCGTCGCACTGCCGCCGTCGGGCACCGTGTTCCTGAGCGTCAAGGACTCCGACAAGGCGAAGACCGTGGCCGTGGCGCACCTGCTGCACGAGATGGGCTACGAACTCGTCGCCACCCGTGGCACCGCGGCGGCGATCGAGGCCGCCGGCATCCCGGTCAAGCCGGTGCTGAAGGTCAAGGAAGGGCGGCCGCACGTGGTCGACCTGCTGAAGAACGGCGAGATCCACCTGGTGATCACCACCGTGGCCGAGAACCGGCACCAGATCGCCGACTCGCGCTCGATCCGCACCACGGCGCTGGCGCAACGGGTCACCTACTACACGACGATCGCCGGCGGCCGCGCCGCGGTCGAGGGGATGAAGCACCTCGACCGCCTCGACGTCTACGACCTGCAGGGCCTGCACCGGTCGCTGGCGGCGGCTCCCTGAGCGGGCGGCGTTCGGCCTGAAACGGAACGGTCATCAAGCGGAAACGGCGCCGTCACATCGCCTGAACATAGTTCCGGGTCCACGGAGGAACTATGTCGATTCGATTCCAGAGGTTCATTGCCGCGGCGCTGGCCGCGGTCCTGATCGCCGGCTGCGGCAGCGACGATGACGACGGCGCGCCGCTCGAGGTCACGATCCTGCACGTCAACGATCATCACTCCCGGCTCGACCCCGAGACGACCAACCTGCGGGTGCTGACTTCGACCGGTGCCCGCGAGTCGGTCACCTTCGAATTCGGCGGCGCGGCACGAGTCACCCAGGCGATCGATGATCTGTCGGCGGGACGGCCGAACGTGATCAAGCTGCACGCCGGCGACGCGATCACCGGCGACCTGTACTACACGATCACCAATGGAAAGGCCGACGCGGCGCTGATGAACACCGTCTGCTACGACGCCTTCGCCATCGGCAATCACGAGTTCGACTCCGGGGACGCCGGGCTGAAGAGCTTCCTCGACTCCCTGAAGACGACGTCATGCGCGACCCCGGTGCTGACCGCCAACGTGCGGCCGCAGGTGGGCGTATCGCCGCTGACGCCGCGCACCGCGTTCGACTACCTGTTGCCGTACACGGTCGTCACCCGCGGCGGGCAGCGGATCGGCATCGTCGGCATCACGGTCGCCGGCAAGACGCGCGATTCCTCGCGTCCGGACGCGAGCACGCAGTTCCTGAACGAGATCTCCAGCGCCCAGTCGGCGATCAACGAACTGCGCGCCCTGGGCATCGACAAGATCATCCTGCTGACGCACCAGGGCTACAGCGCCGACCTGTCGATGGCCCGCCAGCTCAGCGGCGTCGATGTCATCGTCGGCGGCGACTCGCACACGCTGCTCGGCCCCGACTCGCTCGCCACCTTCGGCCTGACGCCGGGCGGCGCCTATCCAACGCGCACCACCAACGCCGACGGCCGCACGGTGTGCGTTGTCCAGGCCTGGCAGTACAACCATGCGGTGGGCGAGCTGCGCGTTCGTTTCGACGCCCGCGGGGAGGTGGAAAGCTGCGACGGCCAGCCTCGCGTGCTGATCGGCAGTGCGCTGCGGCGCTCGGCCAGCGGCGCGGCGCCGCTGAGCGAGGCCGACCGTGCGGCGATCGCCAACGACCTCGCCAGCCAGCCGGCGCTGCGCGTCACCGCGCTGTCGGCGCGGGCGACGGCTGTGCTGGCGCCCTTCGCCGCGCAGCGGGCGGCGTTCGGTTCGACGCTGGTGGGTACGGCCACCGAGGATCTGTGCCTGCGCCGCGTCCCCGGCACCAAGCGCGACGTCACCCGCTCGGCGCTCGGCGATGTCTGCAACCGGAACCCGTTCACCAATGCCCACGGAGGTGATTCGCAGCAGCTCGTGGCCGAGGGTTTTCTCGAGCAGGGGCGCACGTTCGGCAGCGCCGACATCGCGATCCAGAACGCCGGCGGCGTGCGCATCGACATCGCCCGGGGCAACATCACCGTCGGCACCGTGTACACGCTGCTGCCGTTCCGCAACACGCTGGTGCGTCTGACGATGACCGGCGCCGAGATCAAGCAGGTGCTCGAGGATGCGATCACCTTCGTGCTCGCGGCCAGCGGCAACACCGGCGCCTATCCGTACGCCGCCAGCCTGCGCTGGAACGTGGACCTGAACCGGCCGGCCAACGACCGCTTCTCGAACCTCGAGGTGAAGAACGCCTCGGGGTCGTGGGTGCCGCTGAACCCGGCGGCGACCTACCGCGTGATCACCAACGACTTCATCGCCGACGGCCAGGATGGCTACACGACCTTCCGCACCATCACCGGCAGCCGGCGCGAGAACACGTTTCTCGACTACGCCGACTCGTTCCTGCGCTACGCGCAGGCGCGCGGCAGCGTCGGCCGCCTGCCGGAAAGCGACTACAGCACGCAGGTCTTCGTCGATACCCCGTAGCGGCCCGGCGGGCGCCGCCGGCGGCCGACCGCCGCCGGTTGCGCTGGCGCACCCGGCAGGCTAGAGTTGCCGCCGCTGCCCCGGCTGTGTCGGGGCATTCTTTTTGGGGTGACTGCGGCAATGCCGATTCCGATTACCGCCGCCGGCGCCGAGCGCCTGAAGGCCGAACTGCAGCGGCTGAAGGCCGTCGACCGGCCGGCGATCATCCAGGCGATCAAGGAAGCGCGCGAAAAGGGCGACCTCTCGGAGAATGCCGAGTACGACGCCGCCCGCGAGCGCCAGGGCTTCATCGAAGGCCGGATCATGGAGCTCGAAGGCAAGATCGGCGCCCTGCAGATCATCGACCCGGCCAGCGTCGACTCCGGCGGGCGGATCGTCTTCGGCGCCACGGTGCTGCTGGAGGATCTCGGCGCCGGCGACCACGTCAAGTATCAGATCGTCGGCGACGACGAGGCCGATGCCCGATCGGGTCTGATCTCGGTGTCGAGTCCGATCGCGCGGGCGCTGATCGGCAAGGCCGAAGGCGACATCATCGAGTTCCTCGCCCCCGGCGGGCGGCGGGAGTACGAGGTGCTCGAGGTCCGGTATATCTAGGATCGACTGCGCCCGCCCTGGCGCCGCTGCCCGGCCGGGTGGGAGGCGGCGAGTTTCGGTCGCCTGGCCTTGATGTCCTTCGGCCGCGACGGGGCGGCCGCCGATCGACGGGCGGCCGGTGCGGCTTCCGCCGCTTCCACTTCCGGCCGCGGCCGGTACAGCACCAGCAGCTTGCCGATCGCCTGGATCCGGGCGGCGCCGAGGCGACCGGCCAGCTCGCCGCAGATCGCTTCACGCTGGTCGCGGTCGTCGCCGGGGATCCGTACCTTGATCAGCTCGTGCGCCGCCAGCGCCCGGTCGGCCTCCTTAATTATCGCGTCGGTGAGCCCGGCACTTCCCAGCAGGACGACCGGACGCAGGTGATGGGCGCGGGCACGCAGCGCCAGCTTCTCGTCGCGGTCCAGGATCAGTTCGCTCATGCGGTGAGGTTAACCTACGGCGAAAGCCAGCGTCGAACCCGATGCCCGTCGCCAGCCGCAAGCACCGCTCGAACCAGTCGTGGATCCGACGCCACGTCACCGACCCCTACGTCCGGGCGGCCACCGCCCAGGGCTATCGAGCGCGATCGGCGTTCAAGCTCATCGAGATCGACGACAAGGACCGGCTGCTGAAGCCCGGCATGACGGTGATCGACCTCGGCGCCGCCCCGGGCAGCTGGACCCAGGTGGTGCGGCAGCGCCTGTGCGGTGCCGACGGCCGCGTCCGCGGCCGCATCATCGCCCTCGACATCCTGCCGATGCAGCCGCTGCCGGACGTGCTGTTCATCGAAGGCGACTTTCGCGAGCAGGACACCGTCGACCGCCTGGCGGCGGCGCTCGAAGGCGGCAAGGCCGATCTGATCCTGTCCGACCTGTCGCCGAATCTGTCCGGCATCGCCGTGGCCGACGCCGCGCGCGGCCAGCACCTGCTCGAACTGGCGCTCGAATTCGCCCGCGCGCACCTGAAACCAGGCGGCGACCTGCTGGTCAAAGCGTTCCAGGGAAGCGGGTACAGCCAGTTCGTCGCCGAGTTGAAGAAGCAGTTCGCCTCGGTGGCGGCGCGCAAGCCCGCAGCCTCGCGCGCCGAGTCGGCGGAAACCTACCTTCTCGCCCGCCGCTTCAAGGGTTGACCGTACCCGTCGCACGGTTGAAATCGCCGCGCCAGCGGCCACTGTCTGGCGTATCCGTCAGGTAGGCGCGGAGTTTGCCTTCGACCTACAATGCACCACGTTGGGCGGCGTCGAAAGCCTCCCGGGAGTCGATCTTGAACAACAGCATGTTCGCGAAAGCCGCCATCTGGATGGTGAT
>CAYLZU010000161.1:0-973 GCA_964388005.1 uncultured Burkholderiaceae bacterium | reverse complement strand
CGTGCTCGATCGCGGCCTGATGGGCGACCTGATCAACGCCGGCGTCAAGGTCGAGGTCAAGCCGCGCGAGGAGCAGTCGCTGCTCACCTCGATCTTCGTGTCCTGGTTCCCGATGCTGCTGCTGATCGGGGTGTGGATCTTCTTCATGCGCCAGATGCAGGGGGGAGGGCGAGGCGGCGCCTTCTCGTTCGGCAAGAGCCGGGCGCGGATGCTCGATGAATCGAACAACACCATCACCTTCGCCGACGTCGCCGGCTGCGACGAGGCCAAGGAAGAGGTGCACGAACTGGTCGAGTTCCTGCGCGACCCGTCGAAGTTCCAGAAGCTCGGCGGCCGCATTCCGCGCGGCGTGCTGATGGTGGGCTCGCCCGGGACCGGCAAGACGCTGCTGGCGAAGGCGATCGCCGGCGAGGCCAAGGTGCCGTTTTTCTCGATCTCCGGCTCGGACTTCGTCGAGATGTTCGTCGGCGTCGGCGCGGCGCGGGTGCGCGACATGTTCGAGACCGCCAAGAAGCACGCCCCCTGCATCATCTTCATCGACGAGATCGACGCTGTCGGCCGCCAGCGCGGGGCGGGGCTCGGCGGCGGCAACGACGAGCGCGAGCAGACGCTGAACCAGATGCTGGTGGAGATGGACGGCTTCGAGACCGGCATGGGCGTGATCGTCATCGCCGCCACCAACCGGCCCGACGTGCTCGACCCGGCGCTGC
Organism: uncultured Burkholderiaceae bacterium; assembly: GCA_964388005.1. Classification (GTDB taxonomy): domain Bacteria; phylum Pseudomonadota; class Gammaproteobacteria; order Burkholderiales; family Burkholderiaceae_F; genus JADJWR01. The sequence goes on along the minus strand of CAYLZU010000161.1, from coordinate 263 downwards.
TGCGCCCCGGCCGCTTCGACCGCCAGGTGGTGGTGCCGCTGCCCGACATCCGCGGCCGCGAGCAGATCCTCAACGTGCACATGCGCAAGGTGCCGATCGGCGCCGACGTGAAGGCCGACATCCTCGCCCGCGGCACTCCCGGATTCTCCGGCGCCGATCTCGCCAACCTCGTCAACGAGGCGGCGCTGTTCGCCGCCCGCCGCAGCGGCCGCGTGGTCGAGATGCAGGACTTCGAGAAGGCCAAGGACAAGATCATGATGGGC
>CAYLZU010000160.1:0-7349 GCA_964388005.1 uncultured Burkholderiaceae bacterium | reverse complement strand
GCCGGTCTCGATGATGGTCGTGCACAGCAGCAGGTTGAAGCGCTGCTGGTAGAAGTCGCGCATCACCCGCTCGAGCTCGCGCTCCGGCATCTGCCCGTGCGCGATCTCGATCCGCGCCTCCGGCACCAGCTCCGCCAGCCGGGCGCGGCGGTTGTCGATCGTCTCGACCTCGTTGTGCAGGAAGTAGATCTGGCCGCCGCGCTTCAGCTCGCGCAGGCAGGCTTCGCGGATCAGGCTGGCTGACTCCTGCCGCACGAAGGTCTTGATCGCCAGCCGCCGCTGCGGCGCGGTGGCGATCACCGAGAACTCGCGGATGCCTTCCAGCGACAGCGCCATCGTGCGCGGGATCGGCGTGGCGGTCAGCGTCAGCACGTCGACCTCGGCGCGCAATGCCTTCAGCCGCTCCTTCTGCCGCACGCCGAAGCGGTGCTCCTCGTCGATGATCACCAGTCCCAGGCGGTCGAAGCGCAGATCCGGCGTCAGCAGCCGGTGCGTGCCGATGACGATGTCGATCGTCCCGCTGTTCAGGCCGGCAATCACCGCGTTCACTTCCTTCGCCGAGCGGAAGCGTGACAGTTCCTCGATCCGCACCGGCCAGTCCGCGAAGCGGTCGCGGAAGGTCTGCGTGTGCTGCTCGGCGAGCAGCGTCGTCGGGCACAGCACGGCGACCTGCCTGCCGCCGGCCACGGCCATGAAGGCCGCGCGCAGCGCCACCTCGGTCTTGCCGAAGCCGACATCGCCGCACACCAGCCGGTCCATCGGAAAGCCGGCGCTCATGTCCTTTCGCACCGCGTCGATCGCCGCCTGCTGGTCGGGCGTCTCCTCGAAGCCGAAGCCCTCGGCAAAGGCCTCGTAGTCGCGGGCGCTGAACTCGAAGGCGTGGCCCTTGCGCGAGGCGCGGATGGCGTACAGGTTCAGCAGTTCGGCGGCGGTGTCGCGCACCTGCTTGGCCGCCTTCTTCTTGGCGCGGTCCCAGTCGGCGCCGCCGAGGTGGTGCAGCGGCGCCGCGTCGGGATCGGCGCCGCTGTAGCGCGAGATCAGGTGCAGCTGCGCCACCGGCACGTACAGCGTCGCGTCGTTGGCGTACTGCAGGTGCAGGAACTCGGCCGCACCCTCGCCGAGGTCCATCGACGCCAGCCCGAGGTAGCGGCCGATGCCGTGCTCGACGTGGACCACCGGGTCGCCGACGCGCAGCTCCGCCAGGTCGCGGATCATCGCCTCGACGTTGGAGGTTCCCTCGCGATGTCGCGCCCGCTGCCGCCGCGGACTGGTCTCGTAAAGCTCGGTCTCCGTGATCAGCGCCAGCCTTGCCTCGCGCAGCACGAAACCGCCGTGCAGCGGCGCCACGCCGAGCGCCAGCGGCGCGTCGCCGCTGGCGAAGCCGGCAAAGTCGGCGTTGTCGCCGAACGGCAGCGCGTGATCGCGCAGCATCTGCGCGATCGTCTCGCGCCGACCGTTCGAGTCGGCGGCGAGCAGCACCCGTCCGCCGCCGGAAGTGAAGGCGAAGGCGTACTCGCGCAGCCGCTGCAGCGGATCGGCCGCCTTGCGGCTGACGGCCAGCGGCGGCAGCGGCGCGAACTGCGCCGACTCGCCGTCGCCGAGCGCGAGCCGCGCGTAGGGCCTGGCGGCGCTGAAGAACTGCTCCGGCGTCAGGAACAGGCGCGACGGCGGCAGGCAGGGGCGTTCGCGGTCGCGGGACAGAAAGCGCCAGCGCTCGCCGGTTTCGGTCCAGAACCGCTGCGCCGCGCCTTCGATCGGGCCATGCATCACCAGCAGGGTGTCCGCCGGCAGGTAATCGAACAACGTCGCCGTGTCGTCGAAGAACAGCGGCAGGTAGTACTCGATGCCGGCGCCGGCGATGCCGGCGCCGATGTCGCGGTAGATGCTGCAACGGCTGGGGTCGCCCTCGAAGGCCTCGCGCCAGCGGCCGCGGAAGGCCACCCGCGAGGCTTCGTCGAGCGGGAACTCGCGCCCGGGCAGCAGGCGGATCTCCGGCACCGGGTACAGGCTGCGCTGCGTGTCGGCATCGAAGGCGCGGATCGATTCGATGACGTCGTCGTCGAGGTCGATGCGGAACGGCAACGCCGCGCCCATCGGAAAGAGGTCGATCAGTCCGCCGCGAACACTGAATTCGCCCGGCGCCACCACCTGCGAGACGTGCTGGTAACCGGCCTGGACCAGCCGGCTGCGCAGCGCGTCGGCGGCGAGCCGCTGCCCCTGACGGAAGAAGAACGTCCGGCCGCCCACGTACGAGGCCGGCGGCAGGCAGGCGAGCGCCGTCGTCGCCGGCACCACCAGCACGTCGAGCGCGCCGGGCGCATCGCGCGCCAGCAGCTGGTGCAGCGCCGCCAGCCGTTCGCTGACCAGATCCTGGTGCGGCGACAGAATGTCGTAGGGCAGCGTTTCCCAGTCCGGAAACTGGCGCACCGCCGTTGCGGTGTCGAAGTACGCGATCTCCTCGGCCAGCCGCTGCGAATCGAGGGCATCGGCGCAGGCGACGACGACGAGCTGCCCGCGCAGGCGGGCGCGGCGCGCCGCCAGCGCGATCAGCAGCGCATCGCCGGACCCGGGCGGCCGCGGCAGCGCCAGGCGCTGGCCGGCGGCGATCGCCGGCACGTCGAGTGCCGGCAGGGAGGCGAGCGGAGAGTCCAAGGAGGCGGCAGTCAGGACAATCTTGCGGCGCGCCGGCCGCAAATGCATAACGCGGTGGACGGAAGGAGTCCGGCCACCGCGCGTCGCTATTATAGGAACCGGCTCCGGTCGGCGATCGACGACCGCAAGGCGCCAAGAACAACGTCACGCCGCCGTGAACAAGGCCCCCAGGTATTTCGCGCTGATTCCCGCCGCCGGTGGCGGGACACGCTTCGGCGGCGCGGTTCCCAAGCAGTACCAGATGCTCGGCGCGAGGACGATGCTCGAGCACGCCGTCGAGGCGATGCTCGGCGATCAGCGCATCGAGCGGGTGCTGATCGTGGTGGCGCCGAGCGACGGCCGCTGGGCGCGGATCGGCTTCGATCGGCGCGTCGCGGTGGCCACCGTCGGCGGCGAAACGCGCGCCGAGAGCGTGCGCAACGGCCTGAAGGTTCTCCCCGGCGCCGCCGACAGCGACTGGGTGCTGGTGCACGACGCGGCGCGCCCGTGCCTGACGCGGCAGGACCTGGTGCGCCTGATCGACCGCGTCGGTTCCGATCCGATCGGCGGCCTGCTCGCCTTGCAGGTGACCGACACCGTCAAGCGTGGCGTCGAGTTCCGCGTCGAACAGACGCTGCGGCGCGACGAGACCTGGCTGGCGATGACGCCGCAGATGTTCCGCGTCGGCACGCTGAAGCGGGCCCTGGAGGCGCACGCCAAGACGCACGAGGTCACCGACGAATCGGCGGCGGTCGAGCGCATGGGACTGAAGCCGCTGCTGGTGGCCGCCTCGCCGACCAACATCAAGGTCACCACCCGCGGCGACTTCACCATCGCCGAGGCGATCCTGCGTTCGCAGGGGCGGGTGAAGTGATCCGCGTCGGTCTCGGCTACGACGTGCATGCGCTGGCGCCGGGCCGCAGGCTGGTGATCGGCGGCGTCGAGATCGCCTCCGCCCAGGGCCTGCTCGGCCACTCCGACGCCGATGTGCTGCTGCACGCGATCACCGACGCGGTGCTCGGCGCCGCCGGACTCGGCGACATCGGCGTCCTGTTTCCCGACAGCGATCCCCGGCACCGCGACGCCGACAGCCTCGAGCTGCTGCGCGCCGCCGTGGCGCGCGTGCGCGAGGCCGGCTGGACGGTCGGCAACATCGATGCGGTGGTCATCGCGCAGGCGCCGCGGATCGCGCCGCACGTGCCCGCGATGCGGGCGCGCATTGCGCCCGTGCTCGGCGTGGCGGCATCCGCCGTTGGCATCAAGGGCAAGACCAGCGAGCGTCTCGGATTCGCCGGTCGCGGCGAGGGCATCGCGGCGCAGGCAGTGGCGCTGCTGATTGGCGGCGACGCCGGATCCTGAACGCAGAAGCTGCGCGGGCGCAGGCGTGGCCGCGCTTCCGGCGAGATCCGGGAGCCGCTGCCCGGCCCTTGCTCAAGCAGTGGCCGGCGCCGCCGGCCCGCGCGGAGGCGGGAAGCGCAACGTCACCCTGAGGCCGGTTGGCTCGTTGCCGGTCAGCGCGAGCTGCGCGCCGTGCAGTCTCGCCACACGGGCGACGATCGCCAGCCCCAGCCCCGCTCCCTTGACGCCGCTGCGCGCCGCATCGCCGCGGACGAAGGGACGCAGCAGGGCGTCGACGTCCGCTGCCGGAATGCCGCGACCGCAATCGGCGATCTCCAGCACCGCGCCGCCGGCATCGGAACGCAGGCGCACCGTCAGATCGAGCCTGCCGGTATCGGGGTCGCGGCCGTAGCGGTCGGCATTGGCCAGCAGGTTGGCGACGGCGCGCGACAGCTCGACCGGCAGGCCGATGACATGCACGCCGTAGTCGATGCGCAGATCGATGCTTGCCGTCCCGTCCTGCGGCAGCCGGCTGGCGGCGAGCGCCTGCGCCAGCAGGTCGGAAAGGTCGATGTCCTCGGCCGGTCTCGCCGTGTCGCTGCGGGCGAAGTCGAGGAACTGGGCGACGATCTGGTCCATCTGCTCCAGGTCGGCGACCATGTTCGCGCGCGCCTCGGCCGGCAGGCCGCTCAATTCCACCTCCAGGCGCAGCCGCGTCAGCGGCGTGCGCAGGTCATGCGAGATCCCGGCCAGCAGCATGGCGCGGTCGCGTTCGGCCTGCGCCAGGTCGGCAACCATGCGGTTGAAGCTGGCGTTGACGGTGGCGATCTCGGCCGGACCGCGCTCCGGCAGCGGTTCGGGAATACGACCGGCCCCCAGCGCCAGCGCCGACTGCGACAGGCGCGCCAGCGGCCGATTGACGACGCGGGTGATGGCCACGGCGGCGAGCAGCGATGCGATGGCGGCGATCACCGCCCAGCGGATCCAGGCGGTGCCGATGGCGCGCGCCAGCGGGTCGCGCTCGATCACCACCCAGTACTCGTCGGCGTCGATGGCGAAGCTGACCCAGATGCCGCCGACGCCGTTCACCTCGGATGCCAGCCGCGTCCGGGGCCCGAGCGCCTGCAGCACGCGCTCGCGCGCCCGGTCCGCCACCGGACCGTCGGGAAACGGCTTGGTGACGTCGTTCTGCTCCAGCGGCGCGATGCGGATGCCCTGGTTGTCGGCGAGATCGGCCAGCAGTGCGAGCCTGACGGTGGGGTCCGAGTAGAGCAGGGCGCTGCGGGTGATGTTGACGATCGACACCAGCTGGTCGGCCAGCTGCTGCGCCCGCGGCTCGCGCTCGAACAGACGGAAGCTCTGCAGCCAGGCGGCGGAACTGGCGGCGAGCAGCAGCAGGATCAGCAGGTAGGTGCGCCAGAACAGCCCGGGCGGCGACGGCAGCTTCACCGGCACGCCGGTCCGTCGACGGGCGAATGCCGGCGTCTCGCGTCAGCCCTGGCCGTCGGGGATGAAGACATAGCCCAGGCCCCAGACGGTCTGGATGAACTTCGGCTTCGAGGGATCGGCCTCGATCAGCTTGCGCAGGCGCGAGATCTGCACATCGAGGCTGCGGTCGAACGCCTCGTATTCGCGGCCGCGCGCCATCTCCATCAGCTTCTCCCGCGACAGCGGCACCCGCGGGTGGCGGGCGAAGGCCTTCATCACCGCGAATTCTCCGGTGGTGATGGCGACCGGCTCGCCGTTGCGCGTGAGCTGCCGCGTCGACAGGTCGAGCACGAACTCGCCGAAGCTCACCGTCCGCGGCTCCTGCGCCGGGCCCCCCGGGGCTTCCTCGGGACCGCGCCGGCGCAGCAGCGCATGGATGCGCGCCAGCAGTTCACGCGGATTGAACGGCTTCGGCAGGTAGTCGTCGGCGCCCATTTCGAGGCCGACGATGCGGTCGATGTCCTCGCCCTTGGCGGTCAGCATGATCACCGGCGTGGTGTCATTGGCGCCGCGCAGCCGGCGCAGGATCGCCAGCCCGTCCTCGCCGGGCAGCATCAGGTCGAGGATCAGCGCATCGAAGCGCTCGCGCTGCCACAGCCGGTTCATGGCGGCGCCGCTCTCGGCCGTCGAGACGGTGAAGCCGTTCTCGCTGAGGTAGCGTCGAAGCAGTTCGCGGATGCGCGGATCGTCGTCGACGACCATCAGTCTTGGCGGGCCGGAGCGGTTCATCGGATCGTTTCGCCGCGGGATCGGGTCAGGGGGATGCGGGGGCCGGGTGTGGCGTCAGCGCCGGTGTCGTCCGCATCGGCCGCCCGCCATGTATCGCGATCCTACGAAGCGAGCGCCGGGCCGGCGTGCAGGTTCGCAAACTGTTACAGAATTCACGGCCGACCGGGGCGATCATGCGAGCGGACGCCGGCATTGTGCCGACTTCGCCTGACGATTATCCCTCCCGGCTGTTGCCCCCGGTTCGACTGTTGATCCGCACTGTCACCTTCCTGCTGGCTCTCGGCATCGCCGCGAGCGCCGCCGCGCAGCCGTCACGGCCGCCGGTCATGGGCCCCGGCCCGGAGCCTCGCCGCGGCCTGTGGCAGGTCCTGACGCCGGAGCAGCGCGACCAGCTGTGGCGTTCGTTGTCCTCCGAGCAGCGTGCCGACGTCTGGCGAGGCCTCGAGCCGCAGGAGCGGCGCGAGATCCGCGACCGCCTTGGAGCGCCGGATTCGAACGGGCTCGGGCGCGGCGTCGGGTCGGCGCCGCATGCCGACGGCGGCGAGCCGCCGGACAAGCAGCTGATGACGCCGGAGGAGCGGCTGCGGATGCGCGAACAGATCCGCGAAGCCCATCGCCTTCGGCGCGAGCGCATCGAGCAGCACCGTCGCTCGCACCAGCCCTGACCCAGTCGCCGCCGCGCCCGCAGGCGGCAAACACCGCGGCGCTTGCGTCCTGCCGCGGCTGTCGGCACCGCCACTAGAATCCGGCGCTGTTTGCCGCCGCTGCTGGATGAGCCCAGCGCGGTCGTCCCGTCCATGCCGCCGACCCTGCTTGCCATCGACACCGCGACGGAGATCTGCTCGGTCGCGCTGTCGATCGGCGGCCGGGTGACCGCGACGGACGAGACGGTCGGGCACCGGCACTCCGAGCGGCTGCTGCCGATGATCCGCGATCTGCTTCGAGACGGCGGCGGGACACTTGCCGACTGCGATGCCATCGCCTTCGGCGCCGGTCCCGGCGCCTTCACCGGGCTGCGCGTCGCCTGCGCGGTGGCGCAGGGGCTCGCCTTCGGTGGCAGCAAACCGGTGCTGGCCGTCGGCAATCTCGCCGCCCTGGCGGCCGTCGCCTCGGCGGCGCATCCGTCGGCGCGGCGGATCCTGGTCGCGATCGATGCCAGGATG
>CAYLZU010000159.1:0-7375 GCA_964388005.1 uncultured Burkholderiaceae bacterium | reverse complement strand
TCGCAGCCGGCCACCAGCAACGCGCTGGCGCGGCTGCGCGAGTTCTTCGGCGACGAGTTGTTCGTCCGCTCGCCCCGCGGCCTGCACCCGACCCGGACGGCGAGCCGCATCGCGCCGGCGGTGATCGCGCACCTTCAGGCGCTGGAGGCGACCGTTCTCAGCGCCGAGGCGTTCGACCCGGCCACCAGCCGCGAGCACTGGCGGCTGTCGCTGTCGGATCTCGGCGAGATCCTGTTCCTGCCGCCGCTGGCGCAGGCGCTGCGCGCCGAAGCGCCGCACTGCCAGCTGTCGAACGTGGCGGTGGCGGCCGAACAGGTGGCCGCGGCGCTGGAGGCGCGCGACATCGATCTGGCCGTCGGCATCCTCGCCGCGGGACACCGCGACATCGCCAGCGAGACGCTGTTCCGCGAGCGCTTCGTCGGCATCACCGCGCGCGGATGGCAGCCACCCAGCGGCCGCACCGGCAAGACGCTGACGGCGAAGCAGCTCGCCGGCGCCGCTCTGGCGGTGGCGACTCCGACCGCCACCGTGCACGGCGCCGTCGAGGCGCGACTGAAGCAGCTGAAGCTCGCCGACCGCGCCGTGCTGCACGCGCGGCACTTCGGCGCCCTGCCGGAGATCGTCATCCGCTCCGACCTGCTGGCGATCGTGCCGCGGATGTTCGCCAAGTCGCTGGCGCCACGCCACGCGGTGAAAACATGGGATCTGCCCGACGTGGCCCCGAGCTACGAAGTGCGGATGCTGTGGCACGCCTCGGCCGAAGCCGATGCCGCGCATGCGTGGCTGCGCGGCGTGGTGCGGCGGCTGTTCGAGCGGCGGGAAGGCGGGTAGGCTGCCTTGCAAGCCGTGCCGCGGTACCTCTGCACCGCCGCAGGCGAATGACACTCTCGACGGAGGTGAACGATGGCCGCTGACGGAAACCACTCGCCGGACGGAATCCGCCTGGTCGAAGATGGACTGTGGGAGCAGCTGAAGCTGCCGCGCTCCGCGGTCGGCCGGCTCGACCCCGGCCTGCGTTCGGTGCTGGCGCTTCTATTCGAGCCGGTTGGAGACGACCGGAAGGACTGGTATCAGATCGAGCAACGCGCCGGGATCCGCTGGGATCCGGCGAAAGGCAGCGTCGCGCAGTATCTGCCGCTGCTGGTCGAGTACGACTGGGCGCGGATCCGATCACGCGGCGACGGGCCTGCCCTCGAGTGGCTCCGGAAGCTGGGCCTCGACGTTGCACCGTCTTACTTCAGCGGCAAGGACCTGCCCCGGCACAGCACGGCGCGCATCGCCGTCCGCGCCGACCGCCCGGAGCGTCTTTTCCGCCTGGACGGCGGCCTGCTGGACAAGCTCTCCGAACTGCTGGCGCTGGACGGCGGTTCGTTGCGCCTCGAACTGCCCGGGGCAGCGCAGCCGCTGGGCGTAGAGTCGATCGAAGACATCGGCCTGCCGTCTCGCGGCGGCGCCCGCGAACCGGGACCGGATGGGACCGGAGTGATCGTCGGCATCATCGACGACGGCTGCGCGTTCGCGCATCCGAACTTCATCCGCGATGTCAACGGCACGCGCCAATCGCGAGTCCTGTGCCTGTGGGATCAGGGCAAGGACGCGATCGCGGGCGCAGCGTCCGGCACACCGCAGCAACCCTCGGGCTTCCAGTACGGGCGCGAGCTGACCAGGACGATGATCGACGCCGCGCTGGCCAAGCACACGCGCAACGGCATCGTCGACGAGGATGCCGTCTACGGCGAGCTCGACTACGAGATCGAGCTCGCCTCGCACGGCACGCAGGTGATGGACATCGCCGCCGGCAACGGCTCGGCGCTGACGAGCACTCCTGGAATCGCGCCGAACGCGGACCTCATCTTCGTGCAGTTGCCTTCCGCCGCCCGAGACAGCGGCGGCGCGCTGCTCGACAAGGCGATCGAGGATGGCGTCCGCTACATCTTCGAGCGCGCCGGCGAGACGCCTGTGGTCATCAACATCAGCTACGGCGGCCACCTGGGACCGCACAACGGCGAGTCGGCCGTCGAGACGAGGATCGACCAGGAGATCGCGGCGCAGCCCGGTCGCGCCGTTGTCGTCGCCGCCGGCAACGGCTTTGCGGCCGACTGTCACGCCGGCGGTAATCTGCCGCCGCGGCGCGGGCGCAACCTGCGCTGGATCGTCAAGCCGGAGGACCCGAGCGCCAACACACTGGAAGTCTGGTACGACGCCGGCGCGCAACTCGAAGTGACGCTGACCACACCTGACGGCAGTGTGCTCAACCCCGTTGCGCTCGGCGTGCCCGGCCAGAATCTCAAGGCAGCCGGCCGCCTGCTCGGCACGGTCGACCACCAGCAGGCGGCTACGCCCACTGGATTGAACCGGATTAGGATCACGCTCAATCCCACCGGTTCGCTGCCCCCCGGAGCGACCACGCCGCTGGCTCCGTCCGGCACCTGGCACCTGCGGCTGCGCAACGTCGGCAATGTGCGCGCACGCTGGGACGCCTGGATCGAACGCGACACCGCCGGCCGTCCGGGCGGCGCGCGGCGGATGCAGTCGCACTTCCACCCGGACGATGCGGATCCACGATGCACGCTCGGCAGCTATGCGACGGGCAAGCTCACCATCGCCGCCGGCGGCTACAACACGGCGACGCAGGAGGTGTGCCGTTACTCGGCCTGCGGACCAACGCGCGACGGGCGACAGAAACCCGAAGTGATGGCGCCGGCGGAGGAAGATGCCGCCGGCCGCGGCGTGCTGTCGGCCTCGGCGCGCAGTGCGGCCCCGCGCCGGATGAACGGGACCAGCGCGGCGGCGCCGCAGGTCGCGGGGATCGTCGCGCTGCTGTTTCAGGCCGCCGGCTCGGCCCCACCCAATGCGGCGGCGATTCGCCAGCACCTGTGCAACAGCGCGGCCATGGCGCGACCGCAGCACAGGCTGTTGCCCAACGCGCACGTCAATGCCGACGACCGGCGCAAGGTGAAACAGGGCAAGGCAACCATCTGGCCGCATCTCAGCGGCGAGGGCAAGGTCCGCTGGCCGTAGTCCTGCGAACCCCTGCCGTAACGGCTGGAGCCGGCACAGCCTCCCGGCCGGCTACGACCACTCGCCCCGCGCCTGCTCCCAGAGCCATTGCAGCGCCGTGTAGTCCTTGGCAAGCGTTCCACCTGGAATGTCGCAGCGGTCGCAGAAGTACGCGCCGAGCCACTCACCCAGGATCTTGCCGGCCTCGTTGTCCGCCGTGTAGTGCAGGCCGGCGACGACCCGGTTCTCGGCGATGCGGGCGGAAAGTCGGTCGAGCTGATCGACGCGATCGTCGTTGATCGCCCCAAGGATGCCCAGGAGCTTCTTCAGCACGTAGGCAACGAAGTGGCACTGAGTCGCATGGCCGGCGGGATAGGCGCCGTGCCCCGGCGTCAGCAGCACCGGCTGCACCAGCGGCGAGCGGTCGGCCGGCCGCTGGATGCCGAAGCTGTGCTTGAACTGCATGACGACCACCGTCGACAACCGCCACACGGCGGCCATCAGTTCGTAGGTGAACTGATGCCGGCCCGGCTGAAGGTTCAGCACCATCGCGTAGAACGAGTAAGGCAGCGCGACCTGGGTGAGGATCTCCTCCATCCGGTCGGGCCGCAGCGCAGCCTTGCCGATCACTACCTTCAGCGCGTCCTCCAGCTCCTTTTGTGAGTTCTCGTACGCGGGTGCGTTGATCGTCTGCTTGGATCCATCGTCGCGACGGGTCAGCTCCTTCTTTGTGCCGTCAAAAGACAAGCCGGACACCAGTTCGAACTCGTACATGTGGCCGCGCACGTCGCGCGACCAGCGCCCCATCCGCGCTTCCGCATCGACCGCCCCGGGCGCCGGCGCAGGCTTCGGCGGCCCCGTGAAGCCGCGCGTGATCTCGCCGAACGTCGACTGCAGCGCCCGAGCCAGCAGCGGGCTCGACACCCGCCCGGAATAGGCGCCGATTCCAGAAACGAGGCCGCTGTTGGCATCGTTGGCGTCGTTCGCATCATTCGCATCGTTGGCGTCGTTGGCATCGTTGCGAAACGGGATCGCCATGGTCCTCTCCTCGCCGTGGGTGATCGTGCGTTGGCCGACCGGGGCACGCCCCCGATGGTCACGGCATCCTACGCCGGCACGCCCGCCGCCGCGAGCGCGGCGCAGAACTTATCCACGTGATCGCTCGCGCTGCCCGGATAGCGCTGGCGGAATCCGCTCACCGTCAGTTCCGGCTCCAGCGCAAGAAGGTCGGCCGCGGCCTGCCGCGCCTCGTCGACGCGGCCCGACAGCGCCAGCGCGATCACCAGCAGGCGATGGGTGGCGAGGTACATCCGGTTGCGTCGCAGCGACCGCCGGCCCAGCTCGATCGCCTGGTCGTGGCGCCCGGCAACCGCGTTGGCGGTACCGGCGACGGCCAGGAAGACGTACAGATGCGGATCGAGCGGCGACAGCTCGACCGCCCGCTCCGCCCGCGCAATGCCTTCCTCGCCCTGCCCGAGCCAGGCGTACGCCGCCGAACTCCAGATCCACGCCGACGACTCGCTCGGATTGATCGTCAGCGCGCGATTGAAGGTCGCGATGGCCGCGTTCAGGTCCTTGTTCAGGTAGCCGGTCACCAGCCCGTGCACCGACAGGGCCCATGAGTCGGTGTCGTCGAGGTCGAGCGCGACCTCCGAGTGTCGTATGGCCGCCTCCGTGTCGGCGACGCGGTCGGCCGACCAGCCCTGGCCGACCCGCAGCACGTGCAGCCGGGCGAGCCAGGCGTGCGCGGTCCCGTAGCGGGGATCGGCGGTGATCGCTCCTTCGAGCAGCGATCCGGCCTCGTCGAGGTCCTCGCGCGAGGTGCGGTGCAGATGATCGACCGCCCGCAGTGTCCGCTCGTAGGCGGTGAGATTCTCCGGCCGCGCGAACCGTGCCCGCTGCAGTTCGCGCTGGCGCAGGTACGGCACCACGCGCAGCGAGATGTCGCGCGCGAGCCTGTCCTGCAGCTCGAAGATGTCGACCAGTTCGCCCTCGAAGCGGTCGGCCCAGATTACCTCGCCGGCATCGGCTTCGGTCAGTTCCGCCATCAACCGCAGCCGCGTGCCGGATGTCTGCATCCTGCCGGAGAGCACGTATCGCACGCCGAGCACCTCGGCCACCGCTCTGGGCTCGAAGTCCCGGTCGCGGAACGGCGCCGTCGACAGGCGCGAGATCACGAACAGGTCGGTCTGCCGCGACAGGCTGGTGATGAGATCCTCGGCGATCAGGTCGCCGAGAAACTCCTGCGCCGGGTCCCTCGAGAGATTGCGAAACGGCAGCACGGCGATCGACGGCCGGTCGCCGGCGTGTCTTGCCCGATCGGGCGAACGCGATGGGCCCGGGCCGGGAGGCCAGGCGCGAAACGCGCGCACCGGCCGCTCGATGCCCTTGAGCCTGCGCTCGCCGAGGTCTTCGAGCTTGACGCCGAGGCCGTCGGTCAGGTGGTCGCGCACCGCGGCGGAGACGACGATCTCCTGTGCCCCGCCGAGCGCCATCAGCCGCGCCGCCAGGTTGACGGCGTCGCCGTAGAGGTCGATCTCGTCGGCAATGACTTCGGCGAAGTTGATGCCGATGCGCAGGTGCATTTGCAGGTCTCGCGCCAGCGCCGAGTTGACGCGTCCGATCCGCTTCTGCATCGCCAGCGCCGCCTCGACGGCATCGGTGGCGCTGCCGAATTCGGCCAGCATTCCATCGCCGGTGGTCTTGACCACGCGTCCGCCGCGCGACGCAATGTCCGCGCGCGTGGCTTCGGCCGCGTACTGGCGCCAGCGCAGCACCGTCCCTTCCGGGTCGGCCTGGACCAGGCGCACCGAGTCGACCATGTCGACGAACATCACCGCGCGCAGGCGGTGCGTCAGTCTGGCTGGTGGGGCAGTCTGTTCGACCAACTCGATCCCGCCGGGTTACGGCCCGCGGCCGCGTGATGGCGCGCCGCCATGTCATCGACCATTCGAGCCGATGCTAGCCCATCGCCGGCGCCGGTCCGGCGTTCCCGATCGGCCCGCCGCGGCGAAATCGCGGGCGGGCCGCGTGATCGAGGGATGCCCCACCGCTAACATCGGCAACATGGATACCCCCTACCCCCACCTGTTCGCCCCGCTCGACCTCGGCTTCGTCCGTCTTCCCAACCGCGTGCTGATGGGCAGCATGCACACCGGCATGGAGGACGGCCGCAGGCACTTCCCGGCGATGGCCGCCTACTTCGCCGAGCGGGCGCGCGGCGGCGTCGGGTTGATGGTCACCGGCGGTTTCGCGCCCAACGTCGCCGGCTGGGTCAAGCCGTTCGCCGGCACGCTGATGACGTCCAGCGCGGCGCGCCGGCACCGGATCGTCACCGACGCCGTGCACACCGAAGGCAGCCGCATCGCGCTGCAGATCCTGCACACCGGCCGCTACGGCTATCACCCGTTCTGCGTCGCGCCGTCGCGGATCAGGAGCCCGATCTCGCCGTTCGCGCCGCGCGAGCTTTCGGCGCGCGGCATCGAGCGCCAGATCCGCGCCTTCGTCCGCTGTGCGCTGCTGGCGCGCGAGGGGGGCTACGACGGCGTCGAGGTGATGGGCAGCGAGGGCTATCTCATCAACCAGTTTCTCGTCACCCACACCAACCGGCGCACCGACGACTGGGGCGGGCCGTACGAGCACCGCATGCGCTTTGCGCTCGAGGTCGTCTCGCGCGTACGCGAGGCGGTGGGGCCCGACTTCATCGTCATCTATCGGCTGTCGATGATCGACCTGATCCCGGACGGCAGTTCCTGGCCGGAAGTGGTGCAGCTCGCCAAGGCAGTGGCGAAGGCCGGCGCGACGATCATCAATACCGGCATCGGCTGGCACGAGGCGCGCGTACCGACGATCGCCACCAGCGTGCCGCGCGGCGCCTTCGCGTGGGTGACGAAGAAGATGCGGGCTGAACTGCGCGCGGCGGGCGTCGCGATCCCGCTGGTGACCAGCAACCGCATCAACACGCCGGAGGTGGCCGAGCAGTTGCTCGCCGACGGCTGCGCCGACATTGTCTCGCTCGCCCGGCCGCTGCTCGCCGACGCCGAGTTCGTCGCCAAGGCCAGGGCCGGCCGCGCCGAGGACATCAACACCTGCATCGCCTGCAACCAGGCCTGCCTCGACCACACCTTCAGAAATCGCCTCGCCACCTGCCTGGTCAACCCGCGCGCCGGCAACGAGACGACGCTGCGCATCGAGCCCGCGGCGCAGCGCCGGCGCTATGCGGTGATCGGCGCCGGGCCGGCGGGGCTGGCAGCGTCGACCGTGCTGGCCGAGCGCGGGCACGAGGTGCACCTGTTCGAGGCGTCGGCGCAGATCGGCGGCCAGTTCAACATGGCCAAGCGCATCCCCGGCAAGGAGGAGTTCCACGAGACGCTGC
>CAYLZU010000158.1:0-7379 GCA_964388005.1 uncultured Burkholderiaceae bacterium | reverse complement strand
GGGCGCGGCCTATCCGGAACTTTCCGAGACGAAGAGCCGCATCGAGGGCGTGCTCAAGCAGGAGGAAGAACGCTTCGGCGAGACGCTCGAGCACGGGATGAAGATCCTCGATTCCGCGCTCGGCCGGCTGGGGGCGGGCGATGCGCGCATGCTCGACGGCGAGACCGTGTTTCTCCTGTACGACACCTACGGCTTCCCGGTGGACCTGACCGCCGATATCTGCCGCGAGCGCGGCATCGCGGTGGACCATGCCGGCTTCGAGCAGGCGATGCAGCGGCAGCGCGAGCAGGCGCGCGCGGCCGGCAAGTTCAGGATGGCCGCCGGCGTCGAGTACGCCGGGGCGAAGACGAAGTTCGTCGGCTACGACTACCTGACCGCCGAGGCCAGGGTGGTGGCGATGTACGTCGACGGCACCCCCGTCAACGAAGTGCGCGCCGGGCAGAACGCGATCATCGTCCTCGACCTGACGCCGTTCTATGCCGAATCCGGCGGCCAGGTCGGCGATGTCGGCGAACTCGTCGGCAGCGGCGGCCTGTTCGAGATCGCCGACACGCAGAAGATCCAGGCCGACGTCATCGGCCACCACGGCACGGTGAAATCGGGCTCGTTCGAGTTCGGCGAGCGCGTCACCGCCAAGGTCAACGTCACCCGTCGCATGCGGGCCATGCTCAACCACTCCGCCACCCACCTGATGCACGCGGCGCTGCGGCAGGTGCTGGGAGCACACGTGCAGCAGAAGGGCTCGCTGGTGGATGCGGAGCGCACCCGCTTCGACTTCTCGCACGACAAGCCGATGACGCCCGAGGAGATCCGCCGCGTCGAGGAGATCGTCAACGACGCCATCCGCGCCAACGCCGCGGTCGCGGCGACGGTGATGAAGTACGACGACGCCATCCGCGCCGGCGCGCTCGCCTTCTTCGGCGACAAGTACGGCGACGAGGTCCGCGTGGTGGCGATGGGCGAGCACGGGCAGAGCCTCTCCACCGAACTGTGCGGCGGCACGCACGTGAAGCGCACCGGCGACATTGGTCTGTTCAAGATCGTCGCCGAGACCGGCATCGCCGCCGGCGTGCGCCGCGTCGAGGCGGTGACCGGCCCCGGCGCGGTGGCCTGGGTGCAGAAGCTCGACGCGCAGCTGGCGGAGATCGCGGGCAGCCTGAAGGCGCCGGCGGCGGAGGTTCCGGCCAAGATCGGCGCGCTGCTGGACAACGTCCGGGCGCTGGAGAAGGAACTCGCGCGGCTCAAGAGCAGGCTCGCCGCCAGCCAGGGCGACGATCTGGCCGGCCAGGCGGTCGACATCAAGGGCATCAAGGTGCTCGCCGCCACGCTCGAAGGCGCCGACGCGAAGAGCCTGCGCGAGACCGTCGACAAGCTGAAAGCGAAGCTGAAGACGGCGGCGATCGTGCTCGCCGCGGTCGAGGGCGGCAAGGTGCAGCTGGCCGCCGGCGTCACGCCGGATGCGACGGCAAAGATCCCTGCCGGTGAACTGGTCAACTTCGTGGCCCAGCAGATCGGCGGCAAGGGCGGCGGCCGCGCCGACATGGCGATGGCCGGCGGCACCGACGCCGCCGCGCTGCCCAAGGCGCTGGCCAGCGTGCGGGCATGGGCCGAGCGGCGCCTGTAAGCGTCGAGTATCGCCGCGCCGAGCCGAGCGATGCTCAGGCGCTGGCGCGGTTCATGTCCGACCCGGAGGTCTTCGCCGGGCTGCTGCAGCTGCCGTATCCCGGGGTCGAAGCCTGGCGCAAGCGGCTCGAATCGCGAGCACACGAACAGGACTCTCTGCATCTGCTGGCGCTCGCCGACGACACCGTCATCGGCAGCGCCGGCTTGCACTCGCTGGGGTGGACGCCGCGGCGCCGCCACGTCGCCGGTCTCGGAATCTCGGTTGCGGCAGCCTGGCAGGGCAAGGGCATCGGCGACGAACTGATGCGGCGGCTGCTCGACTGGGCCGACCACTGGGCCGGCTACCTGAGGATCGAGCTCACGGTGTACGTCGACAACGCGCGGGCGATCGCGCTGTATCGCAAGCACGGTTTCGTCGAGGAGGGCACGAATCGCGCCCATGCGCTGCGCGACGGCGCCTACGTCGACTCGCTGATGATGGCGCGGCTGCACCCGCATCCTCCTCAACTGCCTTGCCCATGAGGCCGCTTCGAGCGCTGATCGCGGTGCTGGCGGTCGCAGCGTTGTCCGGCTGCGTTGTGATGACGGTCGCCGGGGCGGCGGTGTCGGTCGGCGCGACGGTGGTCGGCGCGGCGGTTGATGTCGCCGTCGGTGCGGTCAAGCTGACCGGCAAGGCGGTCGGCAGCGCCGTCGACGCGATCCGCGGCAGCGACGGGGCCGAATCGCCGAAGTCGGGCGAGGCGCCGGAGAAGAAGTGAGCTGGAGGTTCTGTCCGCTGTGCGCGGCGCCGCTGGCGCGGCGCATGGTCGGCGAGCGCGAACGCGACGCCTGCACCGGCTGCGACTGGGTGCACTGGGACAACCCGACGCCGGTGGTCGCGGCGGTGATCGAATACGACGGTCGCGTGCTGCTGGCGCGCAACCGCGCCTGGCCGCCGAAGATGTTCGCGCTGGTGGCCGGTTTCCTCGAGCGCGGCGAGACGCCGGCCGAGGGCGTGCTGCGCGAGGTCAAGGAGGAGACCGATCTCGACGCCGATTGCGCCCACCTGATCGGCGTCTACGAGTTCATGCGCAGGAACGAGCTCATCGTCGCCTACCATGTGCCGGCGCGCGGCACGGTGCGGCTCGGCGAAGAGCTGGCCGAGTATCGGCTGGTCGAGCCGGCGAAGCTGCGGCCGTGGCCGCAGGGCACCGGGCAGGCGCTCGCCGACTGGATGCGGGCGCGTAACCTGCCGGTAGACTTCCTGCCGCTTCCGAGCTGACGCTTCGATGACCGCCGCGATCGCCTTCGACCGGGAACTCGATACCAAGGGCTTGAGCTGTCCGCTGCCGATCCTGCGCGCCAAGAAGGCGCTGGCGGAGCTGGCGAGCGGGCAGGTGCTGAAGATCGTCTGTACCGATCCGGGCTCGATCCGCGACTTCAAGGCTTTCGCCAAACAGACCGGCAACGAACTGCTGGCGCAGCAGGAGGTGGACGAGCTGTTCATCCACTTCCTGAAGCGGCGCTGACTTCGTGCGCAAGTTCCTGCTGCTCGGTGTGCCGCTGGCCGGCGGCCTGATCGCGCTGTACTTCTGGGCGGCGCTCAACTGGAACTACTCGTCGGGCGAACGCGCCGGCTGGGTGCAGAAGTTCAGCAGGAAGGGCTGGATCTGCAAGACCTGGGAGGGCGAGCTCGCCCTGGTGACGATGCCCGGCACGGCGCAGGAGAAGTTCCTCTTCACCGTCTGGGACGACGACGTCGCCCGGCAGGTCAACGAGGCGATGGGCCGGCGCGTGTCGCTGCACTACGACGAGAAGGTCGGGCTGCCGACGAGCTGCTTCGGCGAGACGCGGCACTGGGTGAACAGGGTCACCGTGGTGCAGGACATCCCGCTGGCGCCGGGGATCGTCGTGCCGGGCGCGCCATCGTTGCCGCCGCAGCCCGTGCCGCAGGCCCCGAGCGGATCGCCGCCGAAGTAGCGCCGCCTCAGCGGTTCTCGTCCAGACGCGCGCGCAGCGCCGCCAGCTCGGCGCGCAGCGACTCCACCTCGGCCTGCAGCGCATCCACTCGTGCCGCGAGCGTGTCGCGTGCCGCCGCGTGCAGGCCAGGCGCCGGCGCGGCGACATCCGCGGTGTCGATCGGACCGCAGAGCAGGTGCGCCCAGCGCGCCTCGCGTTCGCCGGGCCGGCGCGGCAGCAGCAGCACCAGCGGCCCGCTGCTGGCCTCCGATCGGCCGGCCATCTCGTCGAGAAACGCCTCGACCGACGAGGTGTCGGCGAAGCGATGCAGCCGCTCGGTGGCCGCGCGCAGCGATGCCGCGGTCTGTGGCCCGCGCAGCATCAGCGCCGCCAGCAGCGCCACCGACTGGTCGGGAATCCGCAGCACGCGGCCGATGTTGTGCGCATAGCGGGTGACGCGGGCGCCGCTCGACTCGATCACCCAGTCGTGCGCCTTCAGCGAGTCGATCGCCAGGAGCACTTCGCTTTCGCTCGCCGCCAGCACCGGGTCGCGGTTGTTCTTCTGGTTGCAGCCGAGGGTCAGTGCGTTCAGCGACAGCGGATAGGTCTCGGGAACGGTCTTTTCCTTCTCGACCAGCACGCCGAGGACGCGGGTTTCGAGCAGGCTGAGCGGGGCGCGGGCACTCATCGGGCAGATCGGATGTTCGGCGACGGGCGCATCGTAGCGGGCCTGCCAGGGCGCGCGCGCCTTTGCCATAGACTCGCGGCGATGAACGACGGCGCGCGGATGTCGACCGAGTTCGCCGGCCAGCCGGCGCTTGCGCTGCGGGCGCCCGACGGGGCGTCGGCGGTGGTGCTGCTGCACGGGGCGCAGGTGGTGTCCTGGCAGCCTGCCGGCGGCGGCGAGCGGTTGTTCCTGTCCGAACGCGCGCGGTTCGGGGCCGGCCAGTCCGTGCGCGGCGGCGTGCCGGTAATCTTTCCGCAGTTCAACGAGCGCGGCCCGCTGCCGCGGCACGGCTTTGTCCGCACCCTGCCGTGGACGGTGGCGCGGGCCGAAACGGGCGCCGACGACGCGCTCGCCGTGCTGCAACTGGCGGACGACGACGGCACGCGCGCGCTGTGGCCGCATCGGTTCGGGCTCGAACTGACGGTCTGTCTCCGCGGCGACAGGCTCGATGTCGAGCTGGCGGTCAGCAACACCGGCGACGACGCCTTCGGCTTCATGGCCGCGTTGCATACCTACCTGCGCGTGGCCGAGGTCGAGGCGGTGCGCCTGTCGGGGCTCGGCGGCGGCCGCTACGAGGACTTCATCACGGGTGCGGCACAGGTCGACGAGGCGGCGGCAGTGCGCGTCGATGCCGAGACCGACCGCATCTATTTCGGCGCGTCTTCGCCGCTCGAACTCGCCGATGGCCCGCGTCGGCTGCACATCGAGGCGGCCAACTTTCCCGATGTGGTGGTCTGGAACCCTTGGCAGGAGAAGTGCGCGGCGATGAGCGATCTGGCGCCAGCGGACTTCCGCCGCTTCCTCTGCGTCGAGGCGGCATTGATCGAGACACCCGTGCGTCTTGCCAGCGGCGAGCAATGGTGGGGCCGGCAGACGCTGATCGCGGGCTGAGCCCGGCCGGTCAGGCCGCCGCCAGCCGCGCCAGCCGCTCGCACACCCTGGCCAGCGTCCCGGAGAAGCCGGCCAGCCGCTCGCGCTCCTGCGCCACCACGGCGGCCGGCGCGCGGGCGACGAAGCTCTCGTTGCCTACGCTCTCTCTCCGCCTTGCGGATCTCATCTTCGAGGCGGGCTTTCCATTGCCGAATGAGCCGCGCGGCAGGCAGGCACCTGCGGGCAGGCAGCAAGCATGCGGAGCGACTGAGCCTCGGCGTGCGGTTGGAGACCGTGAGGGCTCACCACTCGGGAGCCTCGGTTGCAAGCCATCGGCCGGCAGTCCCAGCGGGCGCCGGATTGCGCCCCGCTCCACGACGAGCGCCACGGTCCAAAGCAGGCCGCGTCATGCCGATGGGTCCCGCAGCACGCGGCCAACTTCATCTCGCGCAACGAGGCCAGCACCGGCACCGAGTCGAGATCATCCAGGTCCGGCCGCACCGCATCGGCTGGGCGCCACTGCGCAAGCGTGTGCTCGACATCGGCATGCCTCATTGCCCGAGCTGCGGCGGCGGGGAGCGCAGGATCATCGCCGCCATCCTGGAACGGCCTGTGATGGAGAAGATCCTCATGGCTGGGTCAAGTCCGACGACATTGATCCTTCGACTCGATGCCAGCTGATGGCGGTCGAGCAGCCATTGAGCTCGTGCAACTGCACGCTTGGACTCGACCCGGACCGTTCAGCCAGCCAGGAAAACCGACGGCCCCGATGCTGCCACGGCATTTCGTTGCGCCCGGTTTTCGCCGCCCGAACGGGCTGGGAACGAGGTCACAACGACTCGTCGATCCAGGGATTCAGCAACGGGACTCGCGCGAGCTTGTAGTCGCCGGTATCGCGGGTCACGACCGTCAACCCGTGTTGCAGGGCGGTCGCCGCCAGGATCAGGTCGGGCTGCGAAAACGTATGGCCGACTTTGCGGCCTTCTTCAACGAGGAGGCGCCACTTGAACATGACGTCCTCGGAAACCTCCAGCACGCGTTGATCGAACATGGGCCGCACTCGATGCAGCAGCCAATCGTTCAGTTCGGAGCGGCGAATCGGATCGCCGACTGCCTCGATACCGAAGCGGATTTCGGCGAAAGTGACGGTGCTGACGAACAAGTCATCGAGCCGTTGGCTCGCAACGAAGCGTCGCACCCGTGCACTGGGGCGCGGCCGACGCAACTCCGAGATCACATTGGTATCGAGCAGCCAGCCGCTCACAACTTGACCGCCCGCACTGGCATCGCAGAACGGCGTGGTTCGATCTCGATATGGCGATGTGGCGAAGCCTGCAGCGCCTCGATCAGCAACTCGCCGGTTCGCGCGCCCTTCAGGCGATTGAATTCGTCCGCGTCGACAACCACTACCGCATCGCGGCCATGCAAGGTGACGTGCTGCGGCCCATCGCTGTGCGCCATGCGCACGAGTTCGCTGAACCGCGCCTTTGCGTCTTGAAGGCGCCAGCGCCTACGCGGAGGCTGCGCGGCCGGCACTGCCAAGGTTGGTGCTTTTCTGGTCATGATGACCAGAATATCACGGCCCAGCGCTGGAGGCACGGCCTTGGACGGCAGGCGCCTGATGTCGATATTCGCGACCAAAGAGCCAGAATCCTGGCATACCCAACGGTGCGGGGACCGACGCACCCACAGCGGACGATCGGCAGCACCAGCTGCTGGCCATCCACGGTCAACCGTTCCACGGAGCCGAGCGGTGGCTCTCCTACCCACAGCGGCGCCTTCGAGGCGCGATGTCCACCGTACGCCATTCAACGGCCGCTCGATCGACATCGACGGTTTCAGCCTGCATGCCGCGGTGCCGGTGGAAGCACACGACCGCAAGCGGCTGTGGCCGCTGTGCCGCCACATCACCCGGCCGGCCCTGTCGGACGAACGCGTGCAGCGCTACTTGGCGGGGCAGGGGGAGTCGAAGCTCATGACCCCGTGGCGCGGCGGGACCCTGCGCCTGGTCACGAGCCCGCTGCAGTTCATGCAACGAATCGCGCCGGTACCGGTTCACTGAGCCCGGCGGGTCAGGCCGCCGGCAGCCGCGCCAGCTGCTCGCGCACCTTGGCCAGCGTGCCGGAGAAGCCGGCCAGCCTTTCGCGCTCCTGCTGCACCACCGCCGCCGGGGCGCGGGCGACGAAGCTCTCGTTGCCGAGTTTGCCCTCGGCCTTGCGGA